>JAUBOG010000372.1:0-6879 GCA_036700105.1 Microcoleus occultus BM001215583 | reverse complement strand
TTTGAGAATATTTCTTGTCCCCCCCTTATTAAGGGGGGTTAGGGGGGATCTAGACTTCGATACCAACAAGAGAGACGATCGGTTTGAGTTAAGTTGTCACCAAGGGGTAAAGCCTGGGAACGAGGATTACCGATTAACAAATTTTATTTTGGCCCGTAGCCGATCGTTCCAGCATAAATTGCCCGATCGCCCAATTCGTCCTCAATCCGCAACAAACGGTTGTATTTAGCCACCCGTTCGCTGCGGCACAGGGAACCAGTCTTGATTTGACCGGCGCGAGTCGCTACCGCTAAATCGGCAATTGTCGTATCTTCAGTTTCACCGGAACGGTGGCTGATGACCGATCGATAGCTGTTGCGTTTGCCGAGGTCGATCGTATCCAAAGTCTCCGTCAAAGAACCGATTTGATTCAGCTTAATCAAAATCGAATTGCTAGCCTTCAAATCAATCCCTTTTTGCAAGCGCGTGCGATTAGTCACAAACAAATCGTCGCCCACCAATTGAACTTTGCTGCCCATTTTTTGAGTCAGCGCCACCCAGCTATCCCAATCGTCTTCGTGCAAACCATCTTCAATCGAAACGATCGGATATTGACCGACTAAACCGTCTAAATAATCGATCAATTCTGCCGGCGAATGAGCCACACCGTCGTAAGTGTACTTCCCGTCTTTGTAAAATTCGCTAGCAGCAACATCTAAAGCTAAAGCAATTTGTTCTCCAGGCTTGTAGCCAGCTTTTTCAATTGCCATCATCAACAAATCCAAAGCTTCCTGATTCGATCCTAAATTAGGAGCAAAACCACCTTCATCGCCAACACCAGTCAGCAAATTTTTGTCTTTCAAGACTTTAGCGAGACTGGCAAATACTTCTGCACCCCAGCGCAAAGCTTCCTTAAAAGATGGCGCTCCCACCGGTACAATCATAAACTCTTGAATGTCTACGTTGTTGTCCGCGTGGGAACCGCCGTTGATCACGTTCATCAAAGGCACGGGTAGAACGTTCGCCAAGGTGCCGCCCAAGTAGCGGTAAAGGGGGATTCCTAAAGTCTCGGCGGCAGCCTTTGCTGTGGCTAAGGACACTCCGAGAATGGCATTTGCGCCGAGGTTGGATTTATTGGGGGAACCGTCCAACTCAATCATGGTTTGGTCTACCAGCGCTTGGTCGATCGCATCCAAATTAGCCAAAGCAGGTGCAATTTTGTGTTCGACGTTAGCGACGGCTTTCAGAACGCCTTTACCGCCGTAACGTTTTTTGTCGTCATCGCGGAGTTCGTGGGCTTCAAAGGAGCCTGTAGACGCGCCGCTGGGGACTTGGGCGAGTCCGACAACGCCGTTGGCTAGGTAAACTTCCGCTTCAATGGTGGGGCGGCCGCGGGAGTCGAGGATTTCTCTGGCTTGAATGGATTCGATCGCAGTGTCTTGCATATTAACGATTCCTGACTTAACTCAAGGTTTGATGACAATCAGCATTCAGTCGGTTTTGCGAAACTGAGTGCTGACGGGTAATAGAGTACGCGATCCCCAGAATTATTGGTGCAGAGTTCAAAATATTTGCGGATTTGGGCGCTCGGCTTTGTGTCAATAACCTAGGCTTGTTGCAGTAGGAGTTTCGATAAATTTGACAGTAATTTGATTGTTACAACCGCAAATTTACGCAGATTTCCTAGTTGGAACCTTTGTTAAAATCAGAATGTCAACAAACTGAATCAAAAAAGGAGAAACCTAGAATGTTAGAAACAAATCTCGGAGAAATTAGAGCATTAGCCGAAAATTCCGATCCAATTATTGCCGATCCCCCCAACATCAGATTGCTGACTGCGCCCTTAAATCCCGGTAGCGATCCCAATTTTTTTGACCTTACTCCCAATGACGATATCGTTCAACTAGCAAGCGGAATTCTGCGCAATACTCCCGGTGGTTTGCGCGCTTTAGCGGGAAACGATTTTGTCAGGGGTTCAGGCGCTGCGGAACTGATGAACGGTAACAGCGGCATCGATACTTTAATCGGAGGTTGCGGTAGCGACACTATTCGCGGTGGTCAAGACTTTGACATACTGTACGGAGAATGCGGTAACGATATTCTCAGCGGCGATGCAGGTAATGACGTAGCTTACGGAGGTACGGGAAATGACTTGATTCGCGGCGGTAAAGGGGATGATGCTTTGGTCGGAGATAGCGGCAATGATGCTCTAATTGGTGATGCTGGAGTCGATCGGCTTTGGGGAAAAGAAGGCGCAGATTTGTTTCTAATTAAAAGAGAAGCGGGAGCAACTTCGCGCGAAATTGGTTCGGCCGGGCCGCCTCCCACAGGAACTTTTCCTACTAATACAGAAGAAGTGCCCGCAGATTTTATTCTCGACTACAACCCGAGTCAAGGTGATGTAATTGGATTGGCGGGAGGTTTGACGCGAAATGATATTGTTTTAACCGAAAGGTTTATGACAATTGGTGATGCTAGAAGTTACGATAGCAGTGGCCCTGTTCCTCCGGGAATCGCTCAGACTACTGAGTTTAGATTTTTGAACACTAAGGCGACGGTGATTCGGGAAGCTAGCACCGGCAATATCTTGGGTTTGGTGAAAGATGTTTCGCCGAGTCAAATTCAGTTTACCGTTGTGGTCGATGCGATCGCCCTTGGATAATCCCAACCCGTAAGGTGCGCATTGCGCACCCTACACTATTTAAGATTGCCAAAAATCCGCGACATCATACCCCAATTCGCGCAGCATTTGCCGCAGCAAAGGCAAACTCAAACCGATCACATTGGTATGACAGCCTTCGATTTTTTCCACAAAAAAGCCGCCTTTACCTTCTAGTGCAAAACAGCCGGCACAGGCGAGGGGTTCTCCCGTAGCGATGTAAGCAGCAATTTGGCGGGAGGTAACTTCGGCAAAATGAACTTTTGTAACTTGACAGCGAACCAGCGATCGATCCATTGCCTCATCGAGGTTATCAAATCTGGTATCAATTAAAGCATGACCCGTATAAAGTTCGCCAACTTTACCGCGCATTTTCTGCCAGCGCGAGATTGCTTCGTCCGCATCCTTCGGTTTACCGTGAATTTCCCCATCAATCACTAAAATTGAATCGCATCCCAACACCAAACACGCTTTAGGATTCGGAATTTGCGGGTGAGAGTTGGCCCGCAAAAATTGAGCTACAGCGTTAGCTTTTCCTTCTGCTAAAACCTGCACTAATTTAGTAGCATCCCTCATTTTGATTTGCCCTTCATCAAAGTCGCTGGGGCAAATCACAGCTTTAATTCCCGCACTTTCTAGCAGGCTGCGGCGCGCCGGGGAAGCTGAAGCTAATACAAAAGTTGGAGTTTTCATCATTTAAAAAGTCATTAGTCATTAGTCATTAGTCATTGGTCATTGGTCATCAGTCATTGGTCATTAGTGTTTTAAAACTATTCTGTAGGTTGGGTTAAGCGTAGCGAACCCTCCGCTTCGCTTCACCCAACAAATATAGGAAAAATGTTGGGTTTCGTTCCTCAACCCAACCTACAATTTAAAGCTAATAGACATCTCCCATCATTCTTGTGGAACAGGCATCCTGCCTGTTCAAAATCTAATTTTTAGGAGATGTCTAATAACCAATAACTAATAAACAGAGAAAGATTTCACCACTTTTTCAAAAGCTTCTTTTACTTTCGGCCAGCGTTCTTCGGTAGTGGAAATGTTAATCGTAAAAAGTTTGCCGCGGCTGACAGCTACGCTGGCTAAGTTGTGCCGCTGCTGTTGGTTGGGGAGTTTGACGGCGTATTCTAAAAGGTAATAGTTTTTCGATCGCGATTCGCGAGATTCAGCATTGACTAATTCAGCTTCGCGGCCGGAATCAGCCGGGGCGATCGCACTTTTGCTGAGTTTGTATCCGACATCCGTCGGCGTTCCCAAATCGGCCAAAGTTTTGTCTCCCGCGACTGGACTGATCACCACGCTGACGTTCTCGGTTTGCTGGATCAAATCGCGGAACACCACATCGGGCCCGTTAGCAACCGCGATCGGCAGCCAGCCGTTAGGATAGAGAAATTGATAGCCGTCTCCAGTATCAACGTAGCTTTTGAGTCCGGTGACTTTCGACACGCAACCGGTCAGCGTCAGGCTCAGAACCACCAGAAGTATTGCCGCAATTCGTTTGAGCATTATTTTTACGGGTAGGGTAACACTAAAATATTTAATGTTAATTATCTCACCAAACCTTCCCTCAAAATAGTTAAGCTATGGATCGCCGTTTGTGTATAGCTGGCGAGCCATAGCCGTACAGTTTAATTTTTAACAAAGTCATTACAGGTGAGTGAGCCAGGTAATCAGTCCGTGCTTGGTGGATACTTCTAAAGCCAAGAGAGAAACAAAGCCGATCATGGCAAGGCGGCCGTTCAAACGTTCGGCGTAGGGGGTAAAGCCGGTGCGGGGTTCGTCATCCACGTATACTGTCGGCTCGATCGCAAAATTGTTCATTTTGCCGCCTTCATCCAGGATTAAGCCTCTGTTAGTCATTTTGGTCTCCTAAATTGCTTTTTGTCTACTGTAAATAAATGTAACAGACTTGTGAAGGTTTGTAAAGGATTGTGTGATTTTTTTTTCAAAGGCCTCGATCTGACACCAGTTTTCCGAAAAAATGCAACTGCCGACAAGCTCTAAACCCTTATATAATCAGTCCTTCGCAAATCTAAAATCTAAAATCTAAAATCTAAAATGGTATGACTGCGGGTAGTAGACTCTGGGCCCCGGAGGGGGGAGGATAGAGTTGAGAGGCGCAAAAGTCGATGGTGTGTGGCAAATCCAGTCTGGGTTTGACGAAAATTGTGGAACGGAGGAAAAAGTTATGCGGGCCAGTCTGGAAATGCGGTGGTTTTATGGCGGTGCGCTGCCAAAATCGATCGGGCAATGGTTTGGAAGCGAGAGTCTCGGCGGGTATCTCTCGCCCCCAGAAGAACGGGAAGACTTATATTTGCTGATACCGGGGTGCGACTACTTGGGAGTAAAACTGCGCGGCAAAAATTTACAGGTAAAATGGCGGCAAGCAGAATTGGGGGCGATGCAGTTCGGCAACCGCTGGGAAGGCAAAGCCGAGAAATGGCTGAAGTGGATTTGTGCCGACACGGTAGCGCCCGTGTCAGCGGACATTCTGGCGACAGGAAAGTGGGTGGGAGTCAAGAAAAAGCGAGCGCAGCGTCTTTACCAAGTTTCTGCCCCGGGCGCGCTAATGTCCGTCCCCGTGGAAGCACCAATTCCCCAAGGCTGTATTGTAGAAGTTACTCAGTTGAACATTAACGGTACTGCGTCGTGGACATTGGGATTTGAAGCCTTTGGCAGCGAAAGTTTTTTGACTGAAAGTCTGCAAACAGTAGCTAATTGGACTAGCAAGAGTTATCAGGCGCAAAAGTTAAAAGCTGAGGATTCTTCTGGTTATCCGATTTGGCTGGCAAGCAAGCGGAGCTGAGATTTTGTAAATAGTTTGGATATACGCAGAGAAACTTTCAAACCCAGAGCCCCCTAGGACGTGTTTTCTTTCCCCAGAAACAGTCCGTTAGTATCTCTTAATCTGCGTTCAACCGCGTATATCCGCCACTATCTGCGGTTGAAATTTCTTCCTACTCCTTTCTTTCAAATCCGTGTTTAGCACCCCTCACCCTCACTTTTTATCCTGAATTTTTGCTTTTTTAGCTGTTATACAACCAGGCGATCGCTCGTAAACCCACGATGTCTAAATTGTCAAGATATCCTAAACCTTAATGTTGTGCTTCACAACTATAAAAAAAAATTATAAGTAAAAAAACATACCGCGATTATGGTAGAGTTAGGTAGCATTTAAATTTTACAAACGCATCCCAACTAAAGGCCAGTGAAAGTCCACTTCATATCAGGACTACCGCGATCGGGCTCTACTTTACTGGCAGCTTTGTTGCGCCAAAATCCGCGTTTTCACGCAGCTATGACTAGCCCAGTGGGGGGATTAGTGGAGAGAATGCTGGAAGCGATGAGCGAAGACAACGAGTTTGCCACGTTCATTTCCCCGGAACAAAAACGGGCGCTGATTCTGAGCATCTTTTCTGCGTACTACCACCCACAAGCTGAAAAAGAAGTGATCTTCGACACCAACCGCCTGTGGTGCAGCAAATTACCATTAATTCAGGAGCTATTTCCCGAAGCAAAAGTCATTTGCTGCGTCAGAAACATCGCTTGGATTATGGACAGCATCGAGATACTGATTCGGCGCAATGCCTTTGATGTTTCCAAGTTATTTAACAATCCAGCGGAACGGGCTACAGTCTACAGCCGCACCGAAGCATTAAGCCAAGGTTCCCGTTTAGTCGGTTATGCTTACAACGCTCTCAAAGAAGCTTTTTATAGCGAACAAAGTGCATCTATTCTACTGGTAGATTACGAGCTATTAACTATAAATCCGACTAAAACAATGTCGTTAATTTATGAATTTCTGGGAGAAGAACCTTTCGAGCATGACTTCGAGAATGTTCAATATCAAGAGCCAGAATTCGATAATCGACTCCAAACAAAAGGATTGCATCAAGTGCGCGAGCGAGTCGAGTTTAAACCGAGAACAACGGTTTTACCACCCGATTTGTTCGATCGATTTGATGGCTTATCTTTTTGGACAGAGCCGACAAACAGCCGCGCCAGCGCTATTGTAGCGAAAGCCAAATAAATCGGAAAACAGAGGCCACTCTGGACACGGCAATGCCGTTTCCCTACCTCAAAACAATCAATCTTTCTCGTTCGGATGCAACCATCGCCCGATTAATTGTAGGGACAAAGGCTTTCGCCCATTAGTGTCAAATCAACGTGAAACCATGTCAGAGACTCTGGTTTGACGATTAGGCCTAGATCCCCCCTAGCCCCCCTTAAGAAGGGGGGGA
>JAUBOG010000371.1:0-6898 GCA_036700105.1 Microcoleus occultus BM001215583 | reverse complement strand
GGGGACAAGAGCATTCTCAAAGTCCCCCTTATTAAGGGGGATTTAGGGGGATCGAGATTTCGATACAAACGAGAAATACAAAGGGTTTCAGTCTTAAGTTGACACGAATGGCATCTTGCCTGTTGCGAACACAAGCACAACATCTCCCCGATGAATAAGGCACACTATAAGTTAGCTACAAAATTTCACATTGCCTGTAAACTGCCCATGATTTGGCCATTCAAGCCCCGCTACCGCAAACAAATTGCCCGCATCGAAGTCACCGGCGCCATTGCCGGAGAAACCCGCAAACGAGTTCTAGAAGCCCTCAAAACCGTTGAAGAACGCAAATTTCCGGCTTTGCTGCTGCGGATAGACTCTCCCGGCGGCACAGTCGGCGATTCCCAAGAAATCTACAGCGCCCTGAAGCGTTTGCGCGAAAAAGTCAAGATTGTTGCCAGTTTTGGCAATATTTCGGCTTCTGGGGGAGTTTACATCGGTATGGGAGCCGAACATATCGTTGCCAATCCGGGTACAATTACCGGTAGCATTGGCGTGATTATCCGGGGGAATAACATTGAACGGCTATTGGAAAAGGTAGGCGTTTCTTTTAAGGTGATTAAGTCGGGGCCGTATAAAGATATCCTGGCGTTCGATCGCGAATTAACTGAACCAGAACAGCAAATTTTGCAAGATTTGATCGACACCAGCTACCAGCAGTTCGTAGAAACAGTCGCCCAAGCCCGGAAACTGACTGTTGAGAATGTGAAAAATTTTGCCGACGGCCGTGTTTTCACCGGCCAGCAAGCTTTAGAATTGGGTTTGGTCGATCGGCTGGGAACAGAAGAGGACGCTCGCCGCTGGACTGCCGAACTCGCCGGACTCGACCCGGAAAAAACCGAAACCTGCACTCTGGAAAAACAAAAACCTTTCCTAAATCGCGTCTTGGGGAGTAGTCTGGATACATCCGGGCTTTCGGCTTACAAAAATTTGCTGGAATTCGAGATGTCTGCTAGCGGTTTGCCGCTGTGGATGTATCGCCCGTGATTAAATAGATTAGTTATTGGTTGTTGGTTATTGGTTATTAGTTATTGGAACAACAAATAAACATATAACAAGTAACAAGTAACAAGTAACAAATAACCAATAACCGCTGACAACAGACAACTGACAAAAACATGGAGAATATTTGCGTGGAATGGCAAGTGCGGGCGATTCGCGGGGCAACTACTGCTAGCGAGAATTCGGTGGCAGCAATTCGAGAAGCGGTGAGAGAATTATTAGATGAATTAGAAGCAAGAAATGATATAAATCCAGATTTAATTATTAGTGCTACGTTTTCTGCTACTCGCGATTTAGATGCTGTGTTTCCCGCCGCGATCGCCCGCGAACGCCCTCACTGGTGCAATGTTCCTTTGTTGGACGTGCAGCAAATGCACGTTGAGGGTTCTTTGCAGCGCTGCATTCGGTTTTTGATTCACGTTAATTGGCCGGCACATACTGAAATTTATCATCCTTATTTGCGGGGGGCTCAAAATTTGCGGCCGGATTGGAATTTAGCAGTTGCTGTGGCCGGGGAAAAGTAGGCTTCGCGCTGGTGAATGCCGATCGCCCCCACAATTTATAGCAAGGGCGCGTAAATGGCAAAGAAACCGGGTTTTTTACCAGTGTTAAAGGCTCACATTCAGTATTTCCGCAAAAACCCGGTTTCTTTGATCTTGATGCCGCCCGGAATTGTTAATCCCATATTTGCCGTAAATTCAAGGTAAATCCCGGCAACACATCTTCTACCGAAATGCTTTGAGGTGCTTGCAATACTTGAAATTCTCGATCGGGGCGATAAATTTCCACTTGTTGCTTTTTGCGATTAATTAACAAACCCAGACGACAGCCATTATCGATATACTCTTGCATTTTGTCTTGAGTTTTTTTCAGGCTATCGCTGGGCGAAAGAATTTCAATCACAAAATCGGGACACAGGGGGATGAATTTTTCTCTTTGTTCTGGAGTCAAAGCCTCCCAGCGAGATTTTTCTACCCAAGAGACATCGGGAGATCGATCGGCTTTGTTTGGTAGAGTAAACCCTGTGGATGAGTCGAAGACTTCGCCGAGTTGAGTTTGCTCGTTCCAAACTGCCAGTTGTACAATCAGTTTTACGTTGCGTTTTCCCGTTTCTCCCCCTGTCGGCGGCATAACTATCAATTCTCCATTAGGGTTTCGTTCTAGTTTTAGATCGGGATTTTCTTGACAGAGTAAATAAAACTGTTCTTCGCTAAGTTTAATAATTCGGTTGAGATCGAGAGTGATTTGGGTCATAGCAGTTGCGATCGGCTGGCTTGAAATAGGCTTCTCCAGCAGATAGATTTATTTTAGCTTACCTTTTTAGGTTGCGATTTCCGGTTTCAGCCGAGCAACATTTCAGTGGGGGAGGGCGGGTTTATGTAACTTATTTGCTAGCTTTAAATTCCTTGGCGAACCCGCCCCTACAGCTAATTAAAAATGGTGCAACATTTCAGTTACAGCCGACAAAACTGCGAACACTTCGGCTTCGCTAAGTGCTTTGATTTTGATGCGCAAGTCCCAAAAATAATAGATTGCAAAAAAAAGCCGGTCTCTCAAAGAAACCGGGTTTTTTATCAATCAGACGCTTTTTTGTGATGCAGCCTAATCCCTAAAAAGATGTCATATATAAAACTCCAAAAGTCCTTTTTACCTTCCAATATTCCCAAACTTTGAGGCGAACCCTTCTCATCCAACAGCGGCTTCACAGCTTCGTAAGCTGGCTTGTAATTGTACCACGGAATCGAAGGCCACAAATGATGGATCAGGTGATAGTTCTGTCCCAAAATTAAGACATTGAGAATCGAATTCGGATAGACTCTAGCATTTTTCCAACGATCGCGCTCGTGAAACGGACGGTGCGGCAAATAATCAAAAAATAACCCCAACGCCAACCCCACCACCAAAGCCGGAGAAAACCAAAAATTCAGCACGTAACCTAAATGGTCGTATTGAATCGAGATATACACGATCGCAATTACAAACAAACGGCTGAAAAACCATTCCCACAGTTCATTCTTTCGCCACAACTTGCGCTTGAAAAAGAAAATCTCGTGGTAAAAAAACCTCGCAGCAATCAACCACAAAGGCCCGCCAGTCGAAACATAATGATCCGGATCGTTTTCTGGATCGTTAACGTGGGCGTGATGCTGCATATGTACCCGCGTAAACACCGGAAATGCAAAGCCCAACATCAGCGCGCTACCGTGTCCTAAAATAGCATTCATCGTGCGATCGCGATGGGCTGCATTGTGAGACGCATCGTGAATCACCGTCCCCGCCATGTGCAAAGCCAACACGTTCAGTGAAAAACAGCACCACTGCGGCCATTCCCAAAACCAGAAACCCAAGTAAGAAATGACAATAATCCCCAATGCACTCAAAAACAACAGCAGCGTCGGATTCAAGTCACCAGGAGGACTTAAAAACTCTTTCGGCACTGTCAGCGGCCGTCCTGCCTCCGACATCTTTGTTAACACTCCTTAATATTTCACTCTTGCGTAGTATAAGATACAAGCCTCTCAATAGTAAAGTTTTGTCAAATAAGTGTATCTAATCTCGATCGCCCGTGACAACTTTCTCCTTTAACACTCGTGCCAAAGCCCGATCCTTCCCAGTTTTGTTTGAGATTGCCACAATCGCTCTGGGAATCACCGGAGCGGCAAAAAAATTAGTAGGCCGGGATATTTGTCAAGCCCTAAATCTAAAGTAATTTTGAAGAAAAGCCGATCGCCCAGAAAAGATTATCGATCGGTAATAAACTCAGATATTCTAGAGAATGGTCAATGCCCGCTGTTTTGACCGTCGAGAAACTTTTAAAAATGAAGACCTGCGTCATTACTTGCGGTAATGAATAGCAAAAACTTAGCCGAAATTTAAACAATAAATCCTCCAGCCACCCCATCTCAATTCATGCAACCGCCAAAAGCCCTACGCCGAACAAAAATCGTCGCCACCATCGGCCCAGCCACTTCCGATCCCCAAGTGCTGCGCAACCTCATAGAAGCCGGCGCGACAACATTGCGCCTCAACTTTTCCCACGGAACAGAAGAAGACCACCAGCGCAGCATTCGCCTGATCCGGCAAACATCCTTTGAACTCAACCAGCCAGTCGCCATCCTCCAAGACCTCCAAGGCCCGAAAATTCGCTTGGGGCGCTTTGAAACAGGCTCTATAGTCGTCAAAAACGGCGACCCATTCATTCTCACCAGCCGCCCGGTTCCAGGCACCGAACTGATTTCCTCAGTCACCTACGAACCCCTAGCAGACGAAGTTCCCGAGGGCGCAGTCATTCTGCTAGACGACGGCAAAGTCGAAATGCGCGTCGAAAAAGTAGACCGCAATTCCCGCGAATTGTACTGCCGCGTCGTTGTCGGCGGGCCGCTTTCCAACAACAAAGGCGTAAACTTCCCCGGCGTTTACCTGTCAATCAAAGCCCTGACTGACAAAGACCGCAAAGACTTAATGTTCGGCCTCGACCAAGGAGTCGATTGGGTAGCGCTGAGCTTTGTCCGCAATCCCCAGGATATGCTCGAAATTAAGGAACTGATAGCCAGTGCGGGCAAGCAAGTACCGGTGATCGCAAAGATAGAAAAGCACGAGGCGATCGAGCAAATGGAGGAAATCCTGGCTCTTTGCAACGGCGTGATGGTCGCCCGAGGCGATTTGGGAGTAGAACTTCCCGCCGAAGACGTGCCGATTTTGCAAAAGCGCTTGATTGCGACTTCCAACCGCATGGGAATTCCGGTGATTACCGCTACCCAGATGCTCGACAGCATGGTGAACAATCCCCGTCCCACCCGCGCCGAGATTTCCGACGTGGCCAACGCAATTCTCGACGGAACCGATGCGGTGATGCTTTCCAATGAAACAGCAGTCGGCAGTTTCCCCGTCGAAGCGGTAGCGACGATGGCGAGAATTGCGGTGCGGATGGAGAGAGAAGGAATTAAGGGCAATATTAGGAATGTAGAAGATATCGGTCGATCGATCACCAACGGCATCAGCCAAGCAGTCAGCCAAATTGCCGAACAGTTGAACGCAGCAGCAATTATGACGCTCACCAAAACCGGCGCTACAGCCCGAAATGTCTCCAAGTTCCGCCCGAAAACTCCGATTTTGGCAGTTACTCCCCACGTAGACGTAGCCCGTCAACTGCAACTCGTCTGGGGAGTCAAACCTTTGTTGGTGCTGGATTTGCCCTCCACCGGCCAGACATTTCAATCTGCAATCACTGTCGCCCAGGAAAAAGAGTTAGTCTCCGACGGCGATTTAGTGGTGATGACAGCCGGTACCCTGCAAGGTGTAGCTGGTTCAACCGATTTGATTAAAGTTGAGATGGTGACAGCAGTTTTGGGTAAGGGAACCGGTGTCGGTTTGGGTTCTGTCAGCGGCATGGCCAGAGTTGCTCGCACTGCTGCCGATGTGGCGAATTTCCACGCCGGAGACATTTTGGTAGTCAAGCACACCAGCGCTGATTTTGTGGAGATGATTCGCAAAGCAGCCGGTGTGGTGACGGAGGAGGATAGTTTGACTTCTCACGCCGCGATTATCGGTTTGCGTTTGGGCGTGCCGGTGATGGTGGGCGTCGAGAATGCCACGCGCGTAATTCGGGACAAAACTATGCTGACGCTAGATATGCAGCGGGGTTTAGTTTATTCCGGCGCTAGAGCGGGCGGGACTGACAGCGAATTGGCAGTTTAACAAGTTCTAAGTTAACAGTTGTGGAATTTTGAATTAATTTCTACAACTGATTGCTTTTTTAGGGAATTTGTGCTATAATTCAAAATTGTCTGTGCCGATGTAGCTCAGGGGTAGAGTATTCGATTCGTAATCGAACGGTCGTGGGTTCAAATCCCACCATCGGCTTCAAAAAAACACCTATTTTCAAAGGTTCTACGGCTCGTGAAAGCTGTAGAACCTTTGTTTTGTCTGTTGTTTGTCTATAATATCGTTTCCGTTAGCATCGGAACTATCATTCCGAAGCTAACGGATTTGATATAACTTGTCTATCGTTTGTGCATGACTTGTCTATGGTTTGTCTATAGTTTGCGCATGATACCAAATCCGGGTTAGCTACCACCGTTATGATGGCGAAAAAAAACTGCCCTCACTTGTATTTTTTTCCAACTCCCAACTCAAGAGAGAAATTGGCAAAAAAGCTGTCACCGATTTCGAGGAATTTAGCGAATTTAACAATTAGCAAGCAAGTAAATATATTCGCTCTGCTTCCGAGCGGTATTTGATGCTTCTGTAGATTAATTTACCACCTAAGAATTGGTAATTATTCTCAAAGCAAGCAGTTTGGTAGCTATCAATAATAATTGGTCGTATTTTTGATGGTTCCGCCATAGTTGTCGAGCGAATTTGACAGCGTTATTCGAGAACTGATTCCAAGTCTTGCATCTTGTCGAAACTTTTATTGACTAACAGTTCATCAGTCACAGACCACAGCCTTTATGCTGGTAGAAGTTCTGGAGAGTAAGCTGGCAAATATGCCACACAAATTATTGATGGAATCAGCAGTCGATCGCTCCTATGCCAACCCGCTCTATCCATGACTAATAGGATGATTTTGAATTGTCCGGCTTCGGTTGCACAAGCAAACTTTTTTGATACTAGATTCAGCCATTCACAGTTGACTCTCGGAATGATAAACCATTCATAATGCGACCTTGGGTTCACTCCACAGACCTCGCTCGGGAGATTCCCCGGCTAAACTTAAACGCAGTTCTTCCAATTGCAGATTGTTGAGTAAGGCATGAGTCGGGCGTTGCTTTGGCGGTTGCTTTTTGAGATGAATCGCTGGGGTGCATCTCTATTTGGCAAGGGCGAAGCATTTCGGCCGACAATTTATTAGTGA
>JAUBOG010000370.1:0-6912 GCA_036700105.1 Microcoleus occultus BM001215583 | reverse complement strand
GGACTAAGGGGGGTGAATTTGACGAGAGCAAGAGGTCTATCGCATTTACAGCTTCGGCACCGCGCAAGTCATCAAGCAAGGCTTTAGCCGATTCTCGCCAGTCTGGTAACTCGGGTAACATCGCGTACACCCAGACGATCGCGTGTAGCTTTCGCATCTGACGGTATGGTTCCAGGGTTGCCAAGTCGGGCGCATTTGGATAAGCTGCTATCCCTTCGCCGTCGAGGTTAATCAAGTCCCAGGCGATCGAACCCGTGCAGGTGTCCTCAAAATCGTTCCACAGCAATCCTTTCGCCGTTGGGATTAAGTTTAAGGCATGGGCGTCTCCGTGCAGCGGCTGCCACAAACCGACTGGATTGCTTAACTGCGCCAGCAGCCGATCGTAAGTTGTTTGCAGCAGCGTCAAGTCACTTTCTGGCAGCATATTGCCAAGCTGGTTGAGTCGATCGATCCCGCGCGGAATATCGCTGAGGGCCGGCAGCGGCGGTAAATCGCCCGGGTAATCGCGCAGAACCGCGTGCAGTTCGGCTTGCATCCGCCCGACGGTCGCCGGTGCTGGCAAAGCATCCGAGACGGGTTCAAAATAGCGCCAGAAGGTCATCGCCAGACCGTCGAAATGGTGGGGTACGGGGGGCAAAAGATCGCTGGGAGGGACTACTGGAGCGCCTTTGGCTGCCAGAAACTCGGCGACGGATAGTTCGCGGGCCAACCAAGACTCGATCGGCGATCGGACGATCGGGGTTAAGGTAGCGATCCGGGCAACAATTGGTGCAGGTTTGAGGTGGACTCGCACGGAATAGGCATCAGCAAGCACGTGGGGGTCGTTCACCCGAATGCCGTAGGTAGAAGCCACAGAAACCGCTGCTGCGACGGCGCGGGCTGTGAGTGCGGGGCGATCGAATTCTTTGGATGACATGATGAGAACTTTTCTTCTGTAGAATTTCAACCCATAGAAATAAACTAAGCTAACCTGAAGTCTCTTTCTTATTTGTAATACATTAGATTACAAAAAAGTGGGGAACAATGCAGCAAACACCCGCAAGTCAGAGACCGGGAGGTAGATTCCGCGATACAATCCAATTTGGTAAAGAATTTCTAACATTTCACTGCCCATTACAGGCTTCTCTAGCCTGTATTACCCAACTTGTCTGAAAATATGGATTTTGCTACTCTTGCCGCCCAGCTAAATGCTGGAACTATATTGCCAGAGGGAATAGTCATCGTCACCCTCTTGGTTGTGCTCGTCGGCGACTTGATTGTCGGGCGCAGTTCCTCTAGTTGGACTCCCTACGTCGCTGTTGCCGGTTTGCTGGCTGCGGTTGGTGCCTTGTGTTTGCAAGCGGACAACACTAATACTATCTCGTTTCTAGGCGGTTTTAACAGCGATGCCTTGAGTTTAGTATTTCGCGGAATTATCGCTTTGACTGCGGCTGTCACTATTTTGATATCCGTCCGCTATGTACTGCAAACTGGTACTGCTTTAGCAGAATTTATCGGCATTTTGCTGACAGCTACTTTGGGGGGAATGTTCCTTTCCGGTGCTAATGAATTGGTGATGATTTTTATTTCATTGGAAACTCTCAGTATCTCTTCTTATTTGCTGACGGGTTACACAAAACGCGACCCGCGTTCCAATGAAGCTGCTTTGAAATATTTGTTAATTGGTGCGTCGTCTTCGGCGGTTTTTCTCTACGGGCTGTCGCTGCTGTACGGTTTGTCTGGCGGCGAAACTACCTTAAGTGCGATCGCCTCTCACCTTTCTACTGTTAATGACGGTCAATCTCTCGGTTTAGTAATTGCGTTGGTATTTACGATCGCCGGAATCGCCTTCAAAATCTCTGCCGTTCCCTTCCACCAATGGACGCCCGACGTTTACGAAGGTTCGCCGACACCCGTTGTGGCTTTCCTTTCTGTCGGTTCCAAAGCAGCCGGTTTTGCCCTAGCCATCCGCTTGCTAACAACTGCTTTCCCCGCACTTATCGAACAGTGGCACTTCGTATTCACGGCCTTAGCCATTCTCAGCATGGTGTTGGGAAATGTGGTCGCCCTCGCCCAGACTAGCATGAAGCGGCTTTTGGCTTATTCGTCGATCGCCCAAGCCGGTTTTGTGATGCTGGGTTTAGTTGCAGGCACCGAAGCCGGTTATTCCAGCATGATATTTTATCTGTTGGTTTACCTGTTCATGAACTTAGGCGCTTTCGCCTGCATCATCCTGTTCTCCCTGCGGACTGGCACCGACCAAATTAGCGAATACTCCGGTTTGTACCAAAAAGACCCGCTGCTAACTTTAGCCTTAAGTATTTGCCTGCTTTCCCTCGGCGGAATTCCGCCCTTGGCAGGATTTTTCGGCAAAATCTATCTGTTCTGGGCCGGCTGGCAAGCTGGACTTTACGGCTTAGTTATTCTGGGATTAGTTACCAGCGTAATTTCGATTTACTACTACATCCGCGTCGTCAAGATGATGGTAGTAAAAGAACCTCAAGAAATGTCAGACGCGGTAAAAAATTATCCCGAAGTCCGCTGGAACCTTCAAGGAATGCGCCCTTTGCAAGTCAGCGTCGTACTCACCTTAGTTGCGACCACATTGGCGGGTATTTTGTCGAATCCTTTGTTTAATTTGGCTAACGATGCTGTTACCAAAACTCCCATGTTGCAGTCGGCATTGAGTCACGTGCAACCTGTGGTGGCTGCAAAAGTCAAATCAAACTTGTTATCTCGCAACGATTAATTTTAGCGAAATTTGAAAGGTTGGAAAGCGCCTAACTGTAAAAAAGTTGGGCGCTTTTTTGGGGCTGTGATATACTGTTAATTATGATTTTTGACCGCAGATGCAGGCAGATTGACGCAGATTAACGCAGATAAGAGTTTGTACAGAGGTAAAAATGTTAGTACAAAATAAGCAAAAAATTTATACTCTAGATGAGTACCGGGAGTTAGAGGAAACTGCCGAGTTTAGAAGTGAATACCGCGATGGAGAAATTGTCCAAATGACTGGTGGTAGTATTAATCACAGCCGGATTATCCGAAATTTGAGTAGAGTCGTGGGAAATTTGCTTGAGGGGCAGCCCTATGAGCTTTTTCACAACGATTTGCGGTTGTGGATTCCTCGGTATCGACGCGGAACATATCCGGATGTAATGGTGATTGAAGGAGAACCCATTTTCAACGAGGGACGCAGTGATGAGATTCTCAATCCTGTGCTAATTGTGGAAGTGCTTTCTAAGTCTACCAAGGATTTCGATAAAGAGGATAAGTTTCGGTTTTATCGATCGATTCCTCAATTCCGTGAATATGTATTAGTCAGCCAATACGAGTTTTTAGTCGAACAGTATATTAAAACTGAGTCGAATGAGTGGTTATTTCGGGAATACGAAGGAGAAGCAGCAACAGTTTCTTTTGCTTCCTTGGCAGTGCAAATATCTATGAGCGAGATTTATAATAAAGTAGTATTTGAAACATACGAGACAGAATTGCCTCAGTAATTTGGTTCGTAGGGGCGAAGCATTCCGGCAGTAAATTCCTGATTCTAGCTAATAAATTATTTGCCGGAATGCTTCGCCCTTCCCAAATTGAGTGCATCCACTACAAACACCTATTAAATTTGGAATAAGATTGCATGAATGTAATTTGGCTATTATTAAAAGCTTCTTGGTTAAATGTTTCCATCGCCATACTCACTGGCTTAATCAGCGGCGGTTGCAGCGCTATGTTAATTTCCCTGATCAACCGCGCCATCAGCGACAATTCCAATGCTAATTTAGTCTGGTATTTTGCGGGCTTGGCAATTTTGGCTCTTTTGAGCGGCTTTGTCTCCCAATTTTTGTTAATCTATCTTTCTCAAGAAGCAGTTTATAACCTGCGTTTGAGTTTGAGTCGCGGCATTTTGTCTACTCCTTTGCGGAATTTGGAAGAGTTGGGCGCTAATCGCTTGCTGGCTACTCTGACTGATGATGTCGGAACTCTTTCTAATACTATATTTCTGATTCCTTTTCTCTGCGTCGATATCGCCGTTGTTGTCGGCTGCTTAGCTTATTTAAGCACGATTTCCGGCACGGTTTTTGTGGTTGTATTTGGTTTTTTGGTGCTGACGATTGGCACGGTGCAGTTGCTGCTTAACAAAATGCGGAAGTTCTTCGATTTAGCCAGAGAAGAACAAGATATATTGTTTAAGCATTTTCGCAGCATTACTGATGGAATTAAGGAACTAAAGCTGCATTCTTTACGCCGCCAAGAGTTTTTTGCGGAAGAATTGCAGGTAAGCGCTGATGCTTCCCGCGATTATAACGTGACTGCTTTGAATACTGGCGCAGTTGCGATGGGAGTTGGGCAGTTGCTGTTTTTTATGCTGATGGGTTTGTTGTTATTTGTTTTACCCAAATTTGTGCCTGTTTCTACTCCGGTTTTGTCAGCTTACATTCTAACAAGTACCTATTTGATGTCTCCGTTTAACAATATTTTGCAAAGGTTGCCGGCGATTTTTCGTGCTAATACTTCTGTGGAAAAGATAGAGAGGATGGGATTGGCTTTAGCGAGTCAAGCTGAGATAAATTCAACGGTTAAACCGATTAAAACTGCTGAGTGGGATACGCTGGAGTTAAATCGAGTAATTCACAGCTATCCCGGAGAAAAAGAAGACAGCAATTTTAGTTTGGGCGAGCTGAATTTGAAGTTTCATCCGGGTGAGTTGGTGTTTATAATTGGCGGGAATGGCAGCGGTAAGTCTACTTTAGCTAAGTTAATCACTGGTTTGTACATTCCTGAATCGGGAAAAATTCTCCTAAATGGCCAGCCAATTACTGATGAAAATCGAGAGTGGTACAGGCAGCATTTTTCTGCGATCTTTTCGGATTTCTATCTGTTTGAGAGGCTTTTGGGGATGACTAATCACGATTTGGACAAGCAGGCGGCTGAATATTTGCGGGAGTTTCATTTGGATAATAAAGTTGAGGTGAAAGATGGAGTTTTGTCAACGACGGCTTTGTCTCAGGGACAGCGAAAACGGCTGGCTTTGCTGACTGCGTATTTGGAAGATAGACCGATTTATTTGTTTGATGAGTGGGCTTCGGATCAAGACCCGTTTTTTCGGGATATTTTCTACAAGCAGTTGTTACCTGAGTTGAAGCAGCGGGGAAGAACGGTGTTTGTTATCAGTCACGACGATCGCTATTTTGATATTGCCGATCGCGCAATCAAACTAGATTACGGTAAAATAGAGTATGACCGACACACTGGATCGATATCGGATTGTTGAAACTCTCACGGAAAGTCAAGTTTCCGACTTAATGGAATTGTACAAAAACGAGTTTTGGTGCGACAAGCGCAACCGCGAGGACGTTGTGAAAATGCTCGCCGCAACGGATGTTATCATAGGTGTGGTCGATGAGGGCGATGGCGTCCCGCCCCGCAAGCTACGGCTAATTGCTTTCACTCGCGTCATCACCGATTTCGTCTACAGAGCAATGGTTTTTGATGTTATTGTCAACCCGACGTACCGAAAAATGGGACTGGGCGCGAAGTTGATGGATGCAGTTGTAAATCATCCCAAATTGCAAGCTGTTGAGAGTATTTCTCTTAATTGTTTGCCGCAAATGATACCGTTTTACGAGCGCTGGGGTTTCACAGATGATGTGGGCGAGATGAAATTTATGAAACGAAAAAAGCCCTGAGATTGGTTGTTTTTTTTTCTGCATTTATTCGTCGTAGCGGTAAGGTGCGCAGTGCGCACCCTACTAAATTCCCAACTTTTCCCGCATCACATCTGCTGTCTCTCTAGTAAGGTGCGCAGTGCGCACCCTACTAAATTCCCAACTTTTCCCGCCTCACATCTGCTGTCTCTCTAGTAAGGTGCGCAGTGCGCACCCTACTAAATCCCCAACTTTTCCCGCATCACATCTGCTGTCTCTCTAAAACCTACCAAAACAGCCGTTCCATCCTTGACAAACAGAGGGCGCTTCAGCAGCATCGCATCCTTAGCAAAAGCCTCAATCCACTCTTTGCTCGTCCAATTGTTCCGAACTTCGCCCAAAGCGCGGTAAGATTGACCGGAAGTATTTCGCATGGATTGAAAACCTAAAGAATTCACCCAGTTTTCAATCATCTCGCGAGTCGGTGGATTTTCTTTGGTGTTGATAAACTCGTAGGTAACTGCGCTATCTTCGAGCCAATTGAACGCTTTTTTGCAGGTGCCGCAGTTGGGGATTCCGTAAACTTGAATTGACATAATATTTGGCAATGGGGAATGGGGGATGGGGGGATGGGAACCAACTAATAACTAATAACTGATAACTAATAAATAACCACCAATAACTAACAACTAATGACTAATGACTGATGACTAATTTGGCTTCTTCTATCCATTTTTGCACGCGATCGACTGAAGGAGTTAAATCGTTGCGCTGCATCATCGCTACGTGCATTCTCAAGATTTGTTCGTGCAATCTTCCCACCGGCATTTGCGCCAACTGAGCCGGAGAAGCGACGCCGGCGTGCAGTAACAGCCCGCAATACTGGCAGCCTACACTCGGAATGCGAGCCAAGGAAGCCAGAGCCACCCATTTGTTGACATATTGAAGGCTAACCTGCAACTGATGCGCCAGCAGCGCTTTAGCTTCCGCTGTTTTAGTCATGCGAATTAGCTGTTGGGTTGTCGTAATGCCGCACTCTTCCAGTTGAGACTGGTTTTCGTTGTTCAATCCTGGCAATTGCGCGATCGGCCAATCCCGTACTTGTGGAGAATTGCGATCGGATTTCTGAGGATGTTTCATAAAAAAACTCTGTAAGTGGGAAACGAGCGTGGCTTCAGCCCGCTCGTGGAAAACGACCAGGCGATTTCAATCGCCTTGAATCCCCTCTGGCGAGGGTTGGAGAGGTATGGTTGCCTCTCCGGTGAGGTATGGTTGCCTCAATCTCCCT
>JAUBOG010000036.1:17849-23842 GCA_036700105.1 Microcoleus occultus BM001215583 | reverse complement strand
TAACTGGTTTACGCACTGCTGTTATTGTACCTCATCTTTCTGAGAAAGGCTATAGTAGGTCAATTTCACAGAAAAGTCAAGCCTTAATTAGCATTAAATTCTAATATTTGAAAAAACCCGTGAAGCGTAACTATCCCGTAGGAAATCGCCCTCGATATCTTAATCTTTGAAAAAGACCTCTTGACCCCACAAAATCCATCTCCGTTGCGAGTCGAAAATTACCTTTGCGGGTTTTCCCCCCGATCGCTCCCCCTTAATCAACGCTACTATCAGAAATATGGGCGATCGATACCAAAATGCCATCAAACGCCCCACAGCCCTTCCCAAATGCCAAACAACTTGAAATTAATGTTCGATCCGTGGCAATATTAAGGGATTGTTAAGTTATGCGACGCGATCGCAAACAAAACTTCCCGCAGAAATAGTCCCGCTAACCCACCGTTCCCATTAGGAGCCAACCCATCTATGATTCCCAACCATTCCTTCGCGGCTGACGAGCATTCTAGCAAACCCGACAAGCCCGAGGAAGCTTGCGGCGTTTTCGGTATCTACGCACCGGGTGAAGATGTCGCCAAGTTGACCTATTTTGGTCTGTATGCCTTGCAGCACCGAGGTCAGGAATCCGCAGGAATTGCCACCTTTGACGGTGACAAAGTATACCTGCACAAAGACATGGGACTGGTTTCCCAAGTCTTCAACGAATCCAATTTAGGTCACTTGCCCGGTAACTTGGCCGTAGGTCACACTCGCTACTCTACTACCGGCTCGTCGCGGGCGATCAACGCTCAGCCCGTGGTTGTCGAAACTCGTTTGGGAAGTCTGGCTCTAGCACATAACGGGAATCTTGTCAATACTAAAGAATTGCGGGAAGAATTGCTGTCTCGGAACTGCGAGTTTGTCAGCACGACTGATTCAGAGGCGATCGCCGTGGCGATCGGCTACGAAGTAGACAAAGGCAAAGACTGGCTCGAAGCAGCGATCAGTGCCTTTGCGATGTGCCAAGGAGCCTTTAGTTTGACGATCGCCACCCCAACAGGCGTCATGGGAGTCCGCGACCCCAACGGAGTCCGCCCCCTGGTAATCGGCACGATCGGCACCAATCCAGTACGATACGTTTTGGCATCGGAAACTTGCGGCTTGGATATCATCGGTGCTGAATTTTTGCGGGATGTGGAACCGGGAGAATTAGTTTGGATTACAGAACAAGGTATGGCTTCCTTCCACTGGAGCCAGCAACAAAAGCGCAAACTTTGCATCTTTGAAATGATCTATTTTGCTCGACCAGATAGCATCATGGAAGGTGAAAATTTGTACAGCTACCGACTGCGGATCGGCCGTTTCTTGGCCGCCGAATCTCCGGTGGATGCTGATATAGTCATCGGCGTTCCCGATTCTGGAATCCCGGCGGCGATCGGCTTTTCTCAAGCTTCCGGCATTCCCTACGCCGAAGGATTGATTAAAAATCGCTACGTCGGACGCACTTTTATTCAGCCGACTCAGACAATGCGCGAGTCGGGAATCCGCATGAAACTCAACCCGCTGCGAGATGTGCTCGAAGGGAAGCGGGTAATTATTATCGATGATTCGATCGTCCGCGGCACTACCAGCCGCAAAATTGTCAAAGCCTTGCGGGATGCGGGCGCTACCGCCGTACACATGAGAATTTCCTCGCCGCCGGTGACTCATCCGTGTTTCTACGGCATCGACACCGACAATCAAGATCAGTTGATTGCTGCTACTAAGTCTGTCGCCGAAATCGCGGCTCAAATTGAGGTTGATTCTTTGGCTTTTTTGAGTTGGGAAGGAATGCTGAGGGCGACTAATGAAGATCCGCAAAGTTTTTGTTCTGCGTGTTTTACCGGCGATTATCCGATCGAAGTCCCGGAACTCGTGAAGCGGGCTAAGTTGATTTTAGAAAAAGCTGCAACTTAGAAGAAGTCATTAGTCAGCAGTCATTAGTCAGCAGTCATTAGTTAATTGCTACTAATGCCCGATGGCTAATGCGTTTCGGCGATCGTGCATCGATGCCCCATGCCCGATTCCCCATGCCCCATGCCCAATTCCCAATTCCCAATTCCCAATTCCCTCTTCTGCCATAACTCATTGCCAGAGTGTGTGTCGAAATGTTAAATTAACTTGGCTCTGCCATTTGCAGGCTGGAAGCTCTGCTTCCAAAACTGCACCCTCAGATCGAAGTCGCATTTCGCACTTCCAACGGGCACAATAAATTTTTTCAGATCACAGGGTCGATCGCACAAATTTTCCCATACCAGCATTCCCCAAGCCACTTGGCCAGAGGAACACCCACGGGCGGGCCATTCATGCGAACTAAATAACTTTAGAAACCCTTACTGAGTATAAATTATGGCTCTTGCGAGCCCGCCAGTGACTGATAAGTAACGAAATGCGGTTTCTCAAGTCAGCTTAAATCGGAAACTTCGTGCAATCAAATACTGTTCTCAATCAGCCGAGCGACAAAAGCTCATCCTCTCGTACAACAGAGTTACCTTTTACTCTCCAAGATATCAAAGCAGCCATTCCAGCCCATTGTTTTGAACCCTCGGCTGTGAAATCTTTGGCTTACTTCTTTTTGGATCTCGGAATCATCGCAGGCTTGTACGCGATCGCCTACAGCCTCGATTCCTGGTTGTTTTACCCAATTTTCTGGTTCATGCAGGGAACCATGTTTTGGGCATTGTTTGTCGTCGGCCACGACTGCGGGCACGGTTCCTTCTCCAAGAGCAAATGGCTCAACAACCTGATCGGACACCTTTCCCACGCTCCCATTCTCGTTCCCTTCCACGGTTGGCGGATCAGCCACAGAACCCACCACGCCAATACAGGCAGCTTGGATAACGATGAAAGCTGGTATCCGGTGTCGGAAAGCAAATACAACGAAATGGCCTGGTACGAAAAGCTAGGACGTTTTTATCTGATGTTATTTGCCTACCCAATCTATCTGTTTCGCCGATCGCCCGATCGCGAAGGTTCTCACTTCATGCCCGGTAGCCCGATTTTCCGTCCTTCCGAAAAAACGGACGTGTTGACGAGTTCCGCATCCTTAGTGGTGATGGTAGCCTTTTTAGGCGCGCTAACCTATCAGTTCGGTTGGCTGTTTTTGCTGAAATTCTACTTAGTTCCCTACGTCGTGTTCGTGATGTGGCTGGATTTAGTAACATTCCTGCATCACACAGAATCCGATATTCCCTGGTATCGCGGAGATGATTGGTATTTCCTCAAAGGTGCGTTATCGACGATCGATCGCGACTACGGAATCATCAATTCCATCCATCACGACATCGGCACCCACGTCGCCCACCACATTTTCTTGAGCATCCCGCACTATCACTTGAAAGAAGCAACGGAAGCAATTAAACCAGTGTTGGGCGATTATTACCGCAAATCAACCGATCCGATTTGGAAGAGCTTTATTCGCTCTTACTTGGATTGTCACTTTGTTTCCGATACAGGCTCTGGAGTTTACTACGAATCGCCCAACAGTCGGCGATCGAATTGAGTTAACAGGTTAACTTAAAATTATTTCGACTCAAAAACCCGGTTTTTTAAGAAAACCGGGTTTTTTCTATTATCCGAATTTACAGAACTTCCCGCCTTGGAGCGACAATATTTTCAATAACTCCTTAATCTGTATTTCTAATGCTTTGCCTTTTCACAGCGGGATTTAGCCTGCAAAGCTAATATTGTATTCGTGTATTTACAGAAAAATTCAGGTTGATGAACTGCGCTCCCGAAATCCGGTTTCATCAAGAAAGTTGGTTGTGGATACCTACATATGTTCCAAGTGTATGTAAGGTGTTGTAGGGTGCGTTAGCCTTCAGGTAACGCACCCCTCTCATAGGATGGCAAGACAATCAGTAACGTTTTGATTGATTTGCGATCGCCTCAAAGGAAAAACTTTTTACATTTTTTCCAATCCCATACAACTTACCTACGCGACAACGAGAAAGTCTACAGCACTGATATTAGGATCGCCAACGAAGTCGGCAATTACACCACCCGTTCCAAGACCTCCCGCAGTCCCATTCTGGTTGTAGATCAACAAGCCACGGTGGTAGACAATTTCATTTGAGTTGAATTGAATATCGCCGAAGCTATCGACTGACTCAAAGTCTGATGCAATCAATGAACCACCAACAGAACTTTCGAGTGCAGTGAATGTTGTCTTGGATAGGACAATTTTGTCCGAGCCAACACTGAAAGAAGTAACAGTATCAACACCAAGATCGTTAGTATTAAAGGCTCGATTAGTTGCGTAAAGGAATCGATCGGCACCAGCGCCGCCAGTGAGCAAATCGTTACCAGATCCACCCGTGAGAGTGTCATTGCCACTTCCACCCGTGAGAGTGTCATTGGCACCTTCTCCATCCAGAAAGTCATTGCCGCTGCCACCAATGAGGACGTTACCGCCAACACCGCCGTCGAGAGTAACAGAACCCAAAGTAAAAGCTGAAGCATCAATGTTGCCGGGAATATTGTTACTTTGGAAAACAAACAGTTCAGCATTCTCAATTCCATTCAGGCTATCGACTCCCTCACCCGTCACGCTGGTGTTGGTAAGAATGATGTTGCTTCCTACAGCATTCACTCGAACAAGATCGATGCCAGCGCCACCATTGATGACATCATTGCCAGCACCACCATTGAGGGTGTCATTGCCATTGTTACCATTGAGAATGTCAATGCCATCACCACCATTGATATTGTCATTGCCATCAAGACCGTTAATTGTATCATCCCCTGCTAAGCCATTCAAAAAGTTATTAGCGGCATTACCGAGAATGCTGTTACCAAGGATATTGCCAGTGCCGCTGATGTTAGCAGTTCCCACCAAAGTCAATCTTTCGATGTTGTTTGGTAGAGTGAAGCTGATAGGGGAATTAACGATGTCATTCCCTTCATTAGCCTGCTCGATAAAGGTGGCATTAAGTGAGCCGACACTGTAGGTATCGCTTCCGGGTCCGCCAACAAGAGTGTCTACACCTAAGCCCCCATTAAGTACATCGTTGCCTGCACCACCGTTGAGGCTGTCATTGCCCGTGCCTCCAAAAATATCCCCAACAAGAACATCATTACCATCTCCTCCAAGCAGGGTGTCATTGCCAACTGCACCTAGAAGTTGATCGTTGCCCAATCCACCGAAGAGGGAGTCATCGCCGCCGTTACCGTTGACAGTATCATCGCCCGCTAAGGCATCGATCCTGTTATTCGCTGCATCACCAAGAATTAAGTCGTTACCAAAGGTTGGGGTTCCGATAATCGCCATGATTTTGTTTCTCCTTATTTGTTGTGGTTTGAATGTTTCTCTTTGGCTACCAATTCCATAAATTCTGCCAAATGAGCGATTGAAAATTGAGCGAATATTGTTGTATAGAATGCAAATTTTGTTTCGCTCTCAACCCAAGTTAAGCAATCAGCTTTGGTATTGAGGCAACCTTCAAAAGATTCAAGATTGCCTCAATTGTCATCATCTTCCTGAGTTTAAATGTAGGTGACGTAACCAGCGGTTAGATTCAAATTCCTCACCCCTGCAACGACAGAAATCAATTCATCCGTGGGGCCTAAAATACCGTTGTTATTGGTATCGAGGTAGATGGCGGTGCCATTGACGCCCCTGACAGGAGATGCTCCTAGCACGTACTTGCTGGCAGATCCTGCTAACTGAATCTTGTCCTGGCTCGTGTTGAAGCCTTGAATTAAGGCATAATCATTGAGTCCAGCCGTGGTATTGTTGCCATCGTTGTAGTAAACTGAAGTGCCATTGGCAAGGATATATCGATCGCTACCATTACCTCCTGTCAAAGTGTCAATGACTCCTGTAACTGCGGGATTAATAGAACCAGCATTTAGGACATCATTGCCACCGCCACCGCTTAGGAAGTCCCTGCCTGCGCCACCAATCAGGGTATCGTCGTTATTACCACCAATCAGAGTATCGTTGCCGTTACCGCCGTCAGCATAAATTTTGACATTGG
>JAUBOG010000036.1:0-17749 GCA_036700105.1 Microcoleus occultus BM001215583 | reverse complement strand
GTCATTCCAAATCATGCGATCGTTGCCAAAACCGCCATTAAATAAGTCGCTGCCTCTGTCGCCAACCATCGTATCGTTGCCAGCGCCACCACGCATGGCATCGTTGTTATTTCCGCCGCGCAGCAAGTCGTTACCCCCAAGGCCGTTTAAAGTGTCGTTGCCATCGTTACCGAGAATTACGTCATTTACTTCGCTGCCAGTCAGGAAGTCATTACCGTTTCCACCTACTAAAGTCTCCATGACAATTGCTCCTGAATTCGTGTCTATAAATTCATCAAAGCTGGCAGTTGACGGATTACAAGACTGAGAAATTACTGACTTATTACTGAATTGAGAGACTTTTTCTTCCGCGATTTATTGTTACAAATTATTACAATAATTTCCGGTTTCTGAAAAAAAAGGTAGAACCAGGACACAGGCAGACACGCTATATATAGTATTAAGTAAATACACTCATTCCAGCGACAAAAGTCAACATAAGCTAGTCTATTTGGTTAGTTTAGTTTAAGACGTTATTCAGATATTTATTCGGGGCGAGTTTCTTAGAATAAGGAGAGTTAAGCTCGCAGCTTAACTCCAAACCAAACCAACAATAAATCGCGCAGCAAATTTTTCAAATCTAAAATCTAAAATCTAAAATCTAAAATCCATTGACCCTGCTAACGCGGCAGCGTGCCGTCCACAACTATGTCACGATCGCTCAAGGTTCGCAGTGACTGTATCGAGAAAGCTAAATTAGTCCTCAAGCATTACGGTTTTCGCAGCCAGAGGGACTTAGCTGAAAATTCGGGATTGGCTTTATCTACGGTCAGCAATTTCCTGACTGGGAAAGCAGTAGACTATGCGACTTTTGTAGAAATTTGCGAAAAACTGGGGCTGGACTGTAAAGCCATTGCTGACTTAGATGCTCCGATTTTTCCCCAAGCTGTAACAGAAACGCCAGAAAAAGTCAGAGCCAATTCCCCTCAAGATTGGGGAGAAGCTATTGATATCTCAGTTTTTTATAATCGCACTATTGAATTAGCCACTCTCAAGCAGTGGATTGTAGATGACCGCTGCCGGCTGGTAGCTTTGTTAGGCATGGGCGGGATTGGTAAAACGGCTTTATCTGTAAAGTTAGCTGAACAGATTCAGGGCGAGTTTGACTATCTGATCTGGCGGAGTCTGCGCAATGCCCCGCCCATCCAAGATTTGCTGGCGAATCTGCTTCAGTTCCTTTCCGGTCAGCAGAAAACGCATTTACCGGAAACTTTTGACGAGCAACTCTCGCGGCTGATGGCTTATTTACGGGCTTCCCGCTGTCTGCTGATTTTAGATAATGCCGAATCTATTCTACAAAGCGGCGATCGCCAACGCGCGGGTTTTTATCAAGCTGGATATGAGGGATACGGCCAGTTGCTCAAGTGTGTAGGGGAAACTTGCCACAACAGTTGTCTGGTGCTAACGTCGCGGGAATTGCCGAAGGAGTTGATTCCATTAGAGGGGGAAAGCCTACCAGTTCGCTGCTTAAAGTTGACGGGACTTTCCGCAGCAGAGGGAGGCAAAATTTTTCAAGCCAAAGGGTATTTTACGGGGTCTGATGCTGAATCGTCAGTGTTGGTCGATCGCTACGCGGGAAACCCTTTAGCCTTGAAAATTGTGGCTTCTGCGATTAAAGATTTTTTTGAAGGGGATATTTCGAGTTTTCTGCAATTTTTAGCACGAGGCCCGTTTATTTTTGATGAGCTGCGCGACCTCTTGCAGGAGCAGTTTGGGCGCTTGACTTCCCTAGAACAAGAGATTATGTATTGGCTGGCGATCGAGCGAGAACCCGTTTCGCTTCAGGATTTGCAAGCAGATTTTGTCCGTCCTATTTCTGCTGGGGAACTCTTGCAGGGAGTAGTTTCTTTGCAGCGTCGGTCATTGATCGAAAAGACGGCGGTTGGTTATACTCAACAACCTGTGGTTATGGAGTACGCGATCGGTGAATTAATCGATCGGATTTCCGCAGAGATTGCCGAGCAAAAACTGACTTTGTTCAAAAGTCACGCGCTAGTCAAAGCTACTGCGAAAGATTATATCAGAGAGACTCAAATCCGTCTGATCCTGGAACCTGCGATCGATAAATTGCTGGTGATTTTAGGTTCTGCCTCAAGTCTAGAAGATTGTCTGCTTCCCAGTCTGTCGATGCTGCGGGGGAAATCTGCCCTGGAAGCTGGATATGGGGCTGGCAATATTCTCAATTTGCTGCGCCAGTTACAGGTGGAGTTCAGCGGCTATGACTTTTCCCATCTGATTGTAAGGCAAGCTAACCTCCAGGGGATGAATTTGCAAGATGTCAATTTTGCTTATTCCGATCTGTCTCAATCGGTGTTTTCTGAGACGCTAGATGAGGTGTGGTCTGTAGCTTTAAGTCGGGACGGTCAACTGTTAGCTACGGGGGATAACAATTGCAAGGTTTGCCTGTGGCAGTTGCAAACAGGACAGCAACTTTTGAGTTGTGAAGGGCACACTAATTGGGTTCGTTCGGTTGTCTTCGATCGCGATGGTGAAACTTTAGTCAGTGGCAGTGTCGATCGCACTGTCAAATTGTGGTCGGTGAAGACGGGACAGTGCCTCAAAACTTTTACCGGACATGACGGTGAGGTTTACTCAGTTGCTTTTAGTCCTGACGGTAAAACAGCAGTTAGCGGTAGCAGCGATCGCACGATCAAGCTGTGGGATATCAATACGGGCGAATGTGTCAAAACTTTTACCGGACATAGTAAAGAAGTATTGGCGATCGCCCTTAGTCCTGACGGTCAAACTGTCGCCAGTGGCAGCGCCGATCAAACTATCAAGCTGTGGGATATCAATACGGGCGAATGTCTCAAAACTGCCACGGGACACACTAATTGGATACTTTCGGTGGCTTTTAGTCCCGACGGTCAAACTGTATTTAGCAGCAGTCCCGATCGCCTCGTACGCTGCTGGGAAGTCAGTACGGGTAAATGTATTAAAACCTTCACCGGACATCAAAATTGGGTGATGTCAGTCGCTGTCAGCGCTGATGGTCAAACATTAGTTAGCAGCAGCGGCGATCGCACGATCAAGCTTTGGGATGTCCGCAGCGCTACCTGTCTCAAAACCTTTACCGGACACAATCAAGCCATTTGGTCAGTTGCCCTTAGCAGCGACGGTAAAACTATTGCTAGCGGCAGTCCGGATCAAACCGTGAGGCTGTGGGATATCAGCAGCGGACAATGCGTCAAAACCTTTGCCGGACATATCAATCGCGTATATTCGGTGGCTTGGAGCCCGATCGAACGCACGATCGCCAGCGGCAGTTTTGACTCGGCGGTGAGGCTGTGGGATGCCGACACCGGACAATGCCGCAAGATTCTGTCTGGACATACTCAGCAGGTTTATGCCGTCGCTTGGAGTGGAGACGGTCAAATTCTGGCTAGCGGTAGCGGCGATCGGACTGTGAAACTGTGGGATGTTAGGACGGGTCAATGTCTCAAAACCTCGATCGGACATGAAAATTGGGTTTATACCGTTGCCTTCAGTCCCGACGGTCAAATTCTCGCCAGCGGCAGTGGAGATCACACCGTAAAGCTGTGGTCAGCTAGCACCGGGCAATGCCTCAAAACCCTTGCCGGACATAGGACTTGGATTTGGTCAGTAGCTTGGAGTCCCGACGGACAAATTCTAGCTAGCAGCAGCGGCGATCGTACCGTAAAGTTGTGGGATGTCAGTACGGGGGAATGTCTCAACACCCTCGCCGGCCATACCAATCGAGTTTACTCGGTTGCTTTTAGTCCCGACGGTGAAACAATTGCTACTGGTAGTTTCGACCATACAATCAAGCTGTGGAATCTCAGTAGCGGTGATTGCATTCAAACGCTCGCCGGACACAGCAATGGCGTCTATTCAGTTGTCTTTCATCCCCAAGGTAAAACCCTTGCTAGCGGTAGTTTAGACCGCACGGTCGGGCTGTGGGATTGTCTCAGCGGTGAGTGTATCGGAATTTACACGGGACATACGAATGAAGTACGTTCAATTGCCTTTAGCCCCGATGGTGAAACCCTAGTTAGCGGTTCTCAAGACCAAACGTTACGCTGCTGGGATATCAATACAGGTGAGTGTATCAAAATCTTCAGGGCGATCGGGCTTTATGAAGGGATGAATATTAGCGGAGTAACAGGGTTAACCGCTGCACAGAAAGCCACACTAGAAACGCTGGGCGCATCAGAAAATCCGTTACTCAACGAAGGAGGCTGGACACTTGCAGAAGCCAGGGATTCGGGGCATGGGGTTTGGGGTACTTGTACTGAGATGGGCCGAAGTATGGGAAAGGCGAAAGAGTTCTCTTCTCAATCTGCGATTCCCCCGTCAACTATTTTTCCTAATAAACATACTGAGAATTTTTATAGGGGAAATAATGACACGGGAAATCGGAGTATTTCTCCTCAGAAAAAGGGGAGAGGAAAAAATAAAGTCTCGGCTTCTGGTTCTCTGATTCCGGCGATCCAAAAAAAACGAGATAAGCAGGGACGGATTGTAGAATATCCCAAGGTTGAAGGTGCGAGAGTTCCCCGCGAGTTGGCTGATTGCTACCCGCATCAGTTTAACTGGCAATACTGCTATTGCATTCAGAACGATCGGGGAGACTGGCAGACGAAGAAAGTCAGCGTATTACCGGACAGAATATGGATTGTCAAGACGGCGATCGCTTCTAAAAAACCTGTTGAGGAGATTTTACACTTAATCCAGTCCCCATAGTTTTTTTCGGGATCTGATATCAATTCCGGTTACACCGGAATGACAAGCGAGATTTTGGCTGCTAATAATTCCGATGCTACCGGATTTGATCTGAAATAAAAACCCGGTTTCTTCAAGAAACCGGGCTTCTATTTCACTGTTGCCATAAAGCAAATAATTATCTTGAATCCCGTGGCAATTCCCGGTAAAAGCTGGCAGTATGGATTTAGAACAAAAATACCGCCCGCAATGACTAAGTATGTCACACCGCTTTCATGCTTGCGAAATCCTGCAAGTCTCAGAAAAAACTCTTAGGAACTGGGAACAAGCAGGCAAAATCGCAACAATCAGAACCCCCTCCAACCAGCGACGCTACGACATTGAGAGCGTTCTTGGAACCGGGCAAAACCGAATCACCGCCATCTATGCCAGAGTTAGCAGTTACAAGCAGCGAGACGATCTCGATCGACAAGTCAGCTACCTGCAAAACCTCTACCCGCAAGCCAAAGTCTTCAAAGATATCGGAGGCGGACTCAATTTCAAAAGAAAAGCGCTGCTTGCCCTTTTGGGACAAGTCATGTCAGGAGATATCTCAACAGTTGTGGTCGGACACCAAGACAGACTCGCAAGGTTTGGTGGCGACCTCATCAAATGGATATGCGAGCAAAACAATTGCCAACTCATGGTTCTCAGTAGAAACGAGCTATCTCCAGAGCGAGAAATGGTTGAAGATATCCTTGCCATCATCCACGTCTTTAGTTGCCGACTCTACTCCCGGCGTAAGTACAAATCTACTATCAAAGAAGATCCGAGTCTACCCGGAGACCAAGCTAGCAGCGAAATGGAGGACTTGGATTGCAGCAAGTAGATGGTGTTACAACCAAGCAATTGCCATTCTTAAGGACGCAAAAATTGGCAAATACGATCTGAGAAAAAAGATCATGGATTCAGCACCGGCTTGGGTTTCCCAACAACCTTACAACCCACGCCAAATGGCAGTATTTCAAGCTTTTGAAGCGCACAAAGCCGCCAAGAAGTCAAAAGGAATGGCAAAGTTTAGAAGCCGTTTTGATGGAGCTCAGACTATCAGGTTTCAAGTTGCCAATTGGAAGTCTGGAACTTTTTATCCGCAGGCGACCAAAGGACTATTATTTAAAGCCGCTGAACCAATTGTAGAAGTAATGGAACACGAGCCAACACTATCATTAACCAATGGGCAATGGTTTATTTGCTATGCAGTTGACACTGCAAGACTAGACCCGATCAAAAGTGACTTGGCTATTGCTTTAGACCCTGGTGTCAGAACGTTTCTAACTGGTTTTGACGGTCGTGAAATATTGGAAATAGGCTCATGTGATATAGGACGCATCTACCGACTGGCAAGACATTTAGATAAATTGATGTCAAGAATAGGGTTAAATAAGGGAGGGCAATTTAAACGATTGAGGTACTGCCTGAGAAAGTCAGCAGCAAAAATTCGGCTCAAGATTAAAGCCTTGGTCAACGAGCTACACAAAAAGGCCGCCAAATACCTGGTCACCAAATATAAAGTGATTTTCTTGCCGACCTTTGAGACGCAGCAAATGGTAAAAAAAGGTAAGCGCAAACTAGCTACTAAAACAGCTAGAGCAATGGTTACTTTGAGTCATTACCGTTTCAAGCAAATGTTGAAGCATCAGGCTGTTAAATATGGCAGCACTGTAGTAGACGTAACCGAAGAATACACATCAAAAACCTGTTCAAAATGTGGACATATTCACACTAAATTAGGCGGGTCTAAAAAATTCAAATGTCCAGAATGCGGACACATTCTAGACAGAGACTTAAATGGCGCTTTCAATATTTTATTGAAAGCTTTGAGAGATACCTCCTTGACTGGAGAGCTTGCTTTCTCCGTCTTGCCATACACGGCTAATTCGGGCTTAGTCCTGGATTTACCGGGTTAAATGTATCTGTTCTATGACTACACCACGACTAGGAAGTCTGTATTTGAGACGGTATCGGGAGAGCCCGCAATTGTGGCAAACCGACCACCACCTGCCCCAAAGCCTGCCGCGGCATTGTTCGGGTTGTAGAACAGATTGCCAGTCTGCCTGTTATAAACAATCTCATCAATGCTGTTTCCTGCTACGAGGACTTCAAATGCGGCAGCCACATTGATTGATGTAAAGTCTGTCGCCAGCAAAACAGCACCAGCAGCCGTTGCCACTGTTTCGAGAGCTGAGAAAAGAGTCTTGTCCAGGACAATTTTGTCGCTGCCAACCAAGAAGCTATTGATTGTATCTACATTAGCCGCAGCAACAGCCGTATTGAAGAGTAATCGGTCACTACCCAGACCGCCATTTAAGATATCATTGCCTAAACCGCCAGCAATGTTGTCATTGCCATCACCGCCAGCAATGTTGTCATTGCCTCCACCGCCAGTAATGGTGTCATTGCCACCTAAACCATTGAGGGTATTGTTGCCACTGTTACCCGTGATTTGGTTGCCGAGACCGTTACCCGTACCGTTGATATTAGCAACTCCCGTGAGAACTAGGTTTTCCACGTTAGCATCCAGGGTATAGCTGACGGAAGACTGGACAGTATCGATGCCCTGATTGACACCCTCAACCAGATTGTCGGTGACCTTGTTGACGATGTAAAGGTCGTTACCAATTCCACCAAAGAGGTCGTCATTACCCCCTCCAGTTGCATTCATGGTGTCGTTGCCTTCCCCACCGTACATGAAGTCTGCACCTAAGCCACCAATTAGCAAGTCATTTCCTGAATCGCCATAGATATTGTCGTTACCACCAGCCCCATTAAGGATGTCATTTCCACCAGCGCCAAAGATGTTGTCCGCTGCTGCACCTCCAACAAGGTTGTTAGCAAGATTGTTTCCGAATAAATCTGCCATGATAGTTACCCCTGAAAAATTCCAGTACATTAGATGCGAATTTGCAGGCTAAAAAATGGCTGTGAATAACTCTCAGATGTTAAAATGGCCAAGCTCAATTAATACAAGCCTTGACAATAAATTTTTACCTTGACACTGAAGAGTTGTATCAGTAAAAACTCTGATTAGATAAATCGCCCACTCTTCTAAGATTCATCGTTGCAATTACTGACTTCAGCAACCTATTTATTGACACTCTCCTGCCTAAAGGCACGAGGATTATTGATTCATAGAGCTAACTTGCCGATAAGCGAATTGCTTTAACATTAGTAGCAGTCAGCTCTCCACAACCCTGTAGGGCTTCACCCCCAATTTCCCGTAAGCCCTACGGTACTCAATCACCGACTCAGGATATTCTTCGCGGTCTTGCGATCTCTTTCTAAAATACATCCACACTCACAAACATGAGTAGGTGTTGATAGACTTTTGACAGGCAACCTTCCCGCAGCGAGAACTTTCTTGAGATTGCTCTTACCTAGAATCACTCTAGCTAGAATTCGGTGTGACAATATTTTTATAGCAGGTACCAATTAAATAGTATTAGATTGTTAGCAAAACTTTACAAAAAAATTAAGTTATTGGTCGTGTCTGCTCAACTTTTAGCAGAGCTTGGAGTCCAAGATAAATCCCGAAAAACAAACAGCTTTTAAATAAAAAATATAAGCATCTCAAAAAATTAGTGCAGTTTTTATTAATACATCGTCCGACCCTCATTAGAAACCAACCTGGTAAAAATTTTTGAATTTTTTGGAGAGGTTTATTGCATCGCCTCTTAAATGAAGGAGAGTTGATTATTAAATGGCAAAAAATCAAAAACAAGCGTAATACTTGGATCGCATTTTCAATGCAAAATAGATTAAATCATAAGTGATTACTTGAATTATTTAATTTTTTAGGCTAATAGCAGTTGCGATCGTCCACGCATCGACCAACAGCAACAATAGCGTACATCCAAACAAAATTAAATACATCCAAGGCTGCGACAAAGGGCGGACATCTCTAGTATCAATACCTGTTTTTGCTTCTACCAAACTGACTAATTTACCAAATCCCGCCACCCGCATCGGCAGCAAATAACCTTCACCCGAATCACTCAAAAAATAGTAAACTAAGCCTCCTTGACCGGTCGATCGAGGTTTGAGAGCTTTTACCTCAGTCCAAGGTAGCGACCAACCAGGGCGAAACACGCGCGGAAACCAGTTGGGATAAGTGACTTGAATCCCTTCTTCGCTGACAATTACCCTTTCGCTAAGCACGCCGTACAAGCCCGCTGCGCCGACAAAAATTGCCGCCCAGAGTGCGCTGGGGGCAACGGGTGCTTTGGTTGCTTCTGACAAAAACGGCAAGGGAATTGTCAGGGCTGCGTACAAACTCAGCAGGGTGATTCTAATCAGGGGAGAAAGTCGGAATACTGTTGGCTCAAATACTGGGGCGGAAGGTTGTGCTGGCATGGCTGAAACTCGAGAAGCTGTTTAATGCTATTTTTGCACAGTTGTCGGGTCGCTGAACCAAACTCAAGCAGATATGAAAAACACGACAATATTTGAGGTTTTGAGTTGAGCTGTAAAATTCAATTCATTAACTTTGATTCTTAATTGCTGAATTTTTCCCGCCTTCTTAGAAGTGAGAATTTTGAGTGCTGAGTTATGAATTAACTGACAATCGATCGAGCACTTTTGGTGGTATGCGAGATACATAGTTCTGGTAGGGACACTCCAAAAGCCGTGTCCCTACGGGATATTGAATGTACTTCATAAACCTGCAATCTGCTGTAAATCACAACTGACAACGCCAGATTAATCGACGCCTGTTAGTGCCGGTACGGTCAAAGATTCTGAGATTTCTCGGGATTTTGGGCGGCCTGCAGTTGCTGTTCGATCGCCCTTTGTATCACCTCGGGATCTGCTAGGATTGATGGCGGAATAGGGGCCTTCGTTAATCTGCAAGCGATCGCAAGGAATTTTATCTGACAGAATTGCACTGGCCATCATCCCGGTGTGAATTTCCAATGCTGCAGCCCGCATGGCTTCAAACACTAAACGCTGTCCGGGAAACACTACTCGCTCAAAGTACCAGTTGGGAATGTTGGCGATGCGAGCAATCTGAATCTGACTCGTGGCGTTGACGTAGCAGCAAAGAATCTTGCTTTCGGTGTCTGAGGGTACTGGGTCAAGAATTTGAGCCATAACAGTTAAGGGAGCCTTGCCTAAAAGTTTTAGTTATCTTCTCAGGCTAGCACTAGGCGATCCCGGCTACTGTAAAGCCGACTACCAACTCCCTAACACATTAGAGACCGATCGAACACGACTTTTCATTTATCAAAATAAATATCTGTATTTTGACGATCTGCTGGCATTTTCGGTCAATATACGCTGTATTTACCTAAAAATTAGCGGTTTTATGCTGCTGTCGCCGAGTAACACCAACAGGCTGAGCCTTAAGTTAGTTAGAAAAATTTAAGAATATTTAATGTTAAATTGCGAAAATTAGAGATATTGTAAAGTTATATTAAAAGAATATTAACATAGCTGAAAAACTCGCAGTTTAGGATATGGCAATCATGGAAAACCGAGAAAACCGAGTTCTGTACGTTCGCCTCCCTTGCAATCCGATTTTCCCGATCGGAGTTGTCTACCTTTCGGATCACGTACACAAGCTGTTTCCCGATGTCGAACAGCGGATTTTCGATGTCGGTGCGGTGCCGCCCCTGGATTACGCTACAGCTTTAGATGCCAGCATAGACGAGTTTAAGCCGACGCTGCTGGTTTTCTCTTGGCGGGACATTCAAATTTACGCGCCCGTGGGCGGTAGAGGCGGCAATCCCCTGCAAAATGCCTTCGAGTTTTACTACGCCAAAAATCCCCTAATTAAAATGCGGGGAGCATTTGGAGGACTGCGTTTGGCAGTTTCTTACTACACCGAACTCTGGCGCAATTTGGGGCTGGTCAAGCGCGGATTGAAGCGGGCCCGGAAATACCGCCCGGAAGCTCGCGCAGTGGTCGGAGGCGGTGCTGTGAGCGTGTTTTACGAGCAGTTGGGGCGCAGTTTGCCGGCGGGAACTGTGGTTTCGGTGGGCGAAGGCGAGGCGCTGCTGGAGAAGTTGATTAAAGGCGAAGATTTGAGTCAGGAAAGGTGTTATGTGGTAGGTGAAACTGTGCCGCGCGATCGGCTAATTCACGAAAAACCGGCCAACATCGAGAAAACTGCTTGCAATTACGAGTACATCGAGAGCATTTGGCCGGAATTCTCCTATTACCTACAGGATCTCGACTTCTACATCGGCGTGCAAACCAAGCGCGGCTGTCCTCACAACTGCTGTTACTGCATTTATACGGTGATTGAAGGTAAGCAAGTGCGGATCAATCCGGCGGATGAGGTGGTGGCGGAGATGCGCCAATTGTACGATCGGGGTATCCGCAATTTCTGGTTTACCGACGCGCAATTTATCCCGGCGCGCAAATTCATCGACGATGCGATCGAATTATTGCAAAAAATCATCGCCGACGGCATGACTGACATCCACTGGGCCGCTTACATCCGTGCGGACAATCTCACACCCGAATTGTGCGATTTGATGGTAAAAACGGGAATGAATTACTTTGAAATCGGCATCACCAGCGGTTCCCAAGAATTGGTTCGCAAAATGCGGATGGGCTACAACTTGCGCGTAGTTTTGGAAAATTGCCGCGATTTAAAAGCCGCCGGTTACAGCGATGTGGTTTCGGTGAATTACTCGTTTAACGTGATTGACGAAACCTTTGAAACCATCCGCCAAACTATTGCTTATCACCGGGAATTAGAGCGGATTTTCGGAGTTGATAAAGTAGAACCCGCGATTTTCTTTATCGGGTTGCAGCCGCATACAATTTTAGAAGAATACGCCTTTAAAAAGGATATTCTCAAACCGGATTACGACCCGATGAGTTTGATGCCTTGGAATGCCCGCAAGTTGCTGTGGAATCCAGAGCCTTTGGGTTCGTTTTTCGGGCAAGTTTGTCTTGAAGCTTGGCAGAGAAATTCCAATGATTTCGGCCGCGAAGTGATGGCAATTTTGGAGGAAAAATTGGGCTGTGCCGATTTAGAAGAAGCTTTGACTGCACCAGTTGAGGTTAAGGACAAACAGTTGGCAGGAGTTAGTTAATCGCAGGTTCGTAGTGAGGACTTCAGTCCTTGCAAATTTAAGATAAGCCGGACTAAAGTCCTTACTGCAAACCTAATTTTTTTACATTTATCACCATTTAGAAAATAAAATCATAAATAGGAGCTAAACACCATGAGTTTTATCGATCCTAGAACTGATTTTGCCTTTAAAAAAATCTTTGCTTCCGCAGAAAGCAAACCGATTTTGATTAGTTTTCTGAATGGCATGATTTATCAAGGAAATCCCGCTATTCAAGATGTGCAAATTATCGATCCCGATCTAGCCAGAACAGTAATCGGATTGAAAGACACCTACCTAGATGTCAAAGCAACTCTCGATAATGGAACGAGTGCGATCGTTGAGATCCAAGTTTTGAATATTAAAACATTTCAAAAACAAATTGCTTACAATGCAGCCAAAGCTTTTGCAAATCAACTAATGACTGGTAAGGGATACCTACAGTTAGACCCGGTAATTGCGTTGACAATTACCGATTTTACTTTGTTTGAAAATACGAATAAAGTGATTTCACGCTTTTCTTTAAAAGAAAAGGAAGAACACTTTGATTATATTTTTCCGGTGATAACTATGATTTTTGTGGAATTACCAAAATTCAATAAATCTCTGGCGGAGTTAGAATCTTTGGCAGATAAGTGGATTTATTTTATCAAGGAAGCGCCGAGTTTGGAAATGGTTCCAGAATCCTTAAAAACTAATTCAGAAATTCAGCAAGCTTTCAATATTGCTAACAGTAGAAATCTCAGCATTGAGGAATTAGACAAGTTCGAGAGACAGTTATTTTATCTGCAAGATCAGCAAAGGTTTAGAGAAGATGCCTTTAAAGAAGGATTTGAACAAGGATTGCAGCAGAGGATGCAGCGAAAAAGCAATCTAGTGATACGTTTGCTAACACAAAAACTGGGAATCTTGGACGAGTCAATCCAAGCTGGAGTTTTACAGTTGTCAAGCGAACAGTTAGATAGTTTAACGGAATGTTCTTTCGATTTTGATACGGTGGATAATCTGGTAAATTGGTTGGAAAAAAGAAACGACCAACGGTTTGATTCCCGTTAAATAACTATCCACTATCCACTGCCACACCATTCTTTATATGCCCTATAGTCAATTTACAATTAGCAGAGCTAAAAAAGACTTTCAGTTAACCATAGCCGAGGGAACTCGCTTTTTTCCTGATGTGGAAGCGATCGCCCCTAGTGCAAGATTAGCTAGCGAATTAGAAGATTTGCCTTGGACGATCGCAGTTGGGTCAGAAAAAGCCCGATCGGAAGCCATTGTCTACCCAGTTCTGCAAGAAGTCCGGCGATTGATGAACCGCCAAATCAGTTTATTTTCGGGACGCGAATTCAATGTCGATCCAACTTGCGATCTCACCGGATACGTAGATTTTTTAATTAGCAAATCTCCCGAACAATTGACTGTTGAAGCACCTGCGATCGTAGTCGTTGAAGCTAAAAAAGCTGACCTGAACGAAGGGATCGGTCAATGCCTTGCTGAAATGGTAGCAGCACAGCGTTTTAATGAAGCAGCAGAACATCCGATCGCAACTATTTACGGCTGTATTAGCAGCGGTACTCAATGGCGTTTTCTCAAGCTTTCAGGCACAACGGCGACGATCGACCTTACCGATTATCCCCTGCTTCCTGTGGAAAATATCTTAGGATTTTTGGTGTGGATGGTTCAACAAAATTAGTTGGATGCGACTGATTCACTGACTTTTGTTCAAATACCTTTCAATCAGGACGATCGCCACAATATCGTCTACTGGCCTGGGCGGAGTCCGCATTCCCTGCGGAATCAAGCGAGAAAGTCCCGTCGGAGGGTACATTTGCCAGTAGCGTTCCTTTGCTTCTAAACTGCTGTACCTCTCGTCCACTTGAACAATTTCGATCGCAGGCGACAAACTCTGAGTCAGTTTTTGTTTCCAACTCTTAGAAGTCGTTTGATCTCCGATCGCCAATAACTCGATCGAAAACTGTTCGCACAGAGATTGAATCGTAGATATGGCTGATTCTGACGGTACTACTTGATGGTAGCAGACCTTCTTATCTCTACCCATTACAGCTATGCCGCACTTGTCTTTACCCGGATCGAAACCTAAAATCATATTTATTTGTAATTTTTAATTTTTAATTTGTTATTGGTTATTGGTTATTCGTTATTTGTTGGTTGTCTGTTGACTGTTGGCGGCTGTCCGGTGCGAAAAACAACGGCTCCGTTTTCAACAGCAACTAAATCTATTTTAAGGGGGCCGGCGATGTATGTGACATCGGCGGCGATCGCCCGAACTTCCAGCGGTTTATCGTATTGTTGCAGCCGATCGACAAAACCTGCCAAAGTTTCAATCCGATTGTCCGCCACTTGGACTCTACCGCCGACAACACCGATCAGGCGAGCGCGAAACTGACAAGCTTCGATCAATTGCTGCAACTGTTCCCGCACCTGTTCGTCGGTAGAGGTAACGGGATCGACGGCAACTGCTGAAATCACATCTCCGGCGCGGAACACCACTCGATTGATTTCGGCTTCTGCAAATACCTTAATTCGCTTTTCTTCCCGCAGGTAATTAGCGCCCGCGACAATTCTGACTACATAATCTTGACCGTCTTTAATCTGATTGATTAGTTGATCGATTTCGGCTTTAGTAATTTGAATAACCTGCTCTCTAACCTTGGTATTTTGCGGCTGCATCAGTCCGACGGTGGTTTTATTTGCTTCTTGCAACAGCCGGTCGATCGCGCGGCTAGCCGTACCGGGATCGGTAATGCGAACGACACCGGCAGCTAAAATTTGACCGCGCCTGATGGCTACAGTACCCTCGCGGATTGCTTGAAAGTCGCGTTCCAAAACTTGCACTTGCTGCTGCAAGAGCGTTTGCTGCTGTTCGAGTTGAGCTTGTTGCTGCGCCAAGGTTTCTAAGAGTGCTTCCCTCTCGGCAATTACTTTGTCGCGCTCGACAATCGCTCGATCGCGCTCGGCGAGATTTTGCGCCCGCTGGGCAATTTCCTTGTCGCGCTGGGCAATTAGTTCGTTGCGCGAGACAATTTCCCGATCGCGCTTGGCAATTTCTGCTTCTCGCTGGGCAATTTCTCGATCGCGCTGAGCAATTTGAGTTTTTACCTGCTCTCGCTGCTGGATCAACTGTTGGCGTTCCTCTTGCAGTTGGGCGATTTCCGAGCTCAGAGTCGTTTTTTGAGCGGAAACGGTGTTCAATTGGCTTTCAGTGCGATCGAGCTGAGCTCTGGTAGTCGATCGCGCCCTTTCCACCAATTTCAATTGTTCTTCTGTCTGAGATTTAGCCGCTTCCACAGTAGCAAGCTGTTCTTCTGTCTGGGATTTCGCCGCTTCTACCTGACTTAACTGCTGCTCTGTTTGAGACTTGGCTGCTTGCACGCTGTTGAGCTGCGATCGCAGCGAGTTTAATTTGGTTTGGGTGCGAGCTTGCTCGGCATTAGCGGCCTGGAGCGATCGGTTAATTTCCTCTAAATTGGCTCTAGCTTGCGCTTGAGCGGCTCTGGCTCGAGCTAATTCAGTTTCAACTCGATTTTTTTCTTGAGTAGCTTGGTTGATTTCTCTGCGGGCGTTGTTGAGCCTTTTTTGAATCTCGTCTATTCTAAAAACTCCGGTTCGCAGCGGCTTGCTAGTAGCAAACAAAATGCCCAGAGTCAGCGCTGACAGGATGCTACCGGCCATCACTGTCACAACCACAGCAGTATCGCGGGGGCGAAGCTTGAACAAACTCAACCTTGCCTTGCCGACTTTCGTCCCAAGGCGATCGCTGACAGTGGCGATCACACCCCCCAACACTAAAATTACAAATACCAGGATGTATCCAGCAGTCATTCCGATTTTAAATTTTGAATTTGGGATCTTGGATTGAATCTAAAATCCGAAATCCAAAATCCTCTACTTTCTCGGCATTAAGTGAATTGCTGGCTTAAGGCCACCGGGTTGTGGACTGTGATCTTTTTCTTGTGGATCGAGATCATGGTTTCTTGCCTGAGATCCCCGAGCAAACGAGTTACAGTTACCCGCGTCGAGCCGATCGCTTCGGCGATCGCCTGGTGGGACAGCTTCAGATCGATCGTAATCCCCTCAGCCCCGGGCACGCCAAAATCCCGGCACAGAATCAGCAAAAAGCTGACGAGTCTCGAACCCATATCTCGGTGGGCGAGCGTTTCGATCATCATCTCGGTTTGCAAAATCCGAGACGATAGTCCCCGGAGCATTACCATCGACAGTTCCGGGTCTTCCTTGAGCGCTTTCTCGACTTGTTCGATCGGCAGCGAGATCAATTCTACCGGCGTAAAGGCTACCGCGTGGTAGAACCTGTCCGATCGGTGTCCCGTAATTAGAGACAGCACGCCGAATACGCTGTTTTCGCGCAGGAGGGCGACTGTAATTTCTTCCCCTGCTTCGTACACCCTGGAGAGCTTCACAGCACCTCTGATGAGAACGTAGACGCGCTCAGCCGGGTCTCCAGGGAAAAAAATTGTCTTGCCCCGTTCAAAGGTTTCCACAATGGGTGGAAACGCCCCGCCGCTGATTTGGCGGAACACGGCTGCTAGCGGTCTATCATGAGTCACGTCCCGATCCTTTGTACTAATCAATAGTTTGTAACTTGCCTATTAACCTTATTGAGTAAATATACTTCCCAACCTCCTAGATCCAGGGATTTTGCTACTTCCATCTAATGTTAAGGTAAACAGACGCTGTATGATTAAATCTAGCCCTTCTCTTAACTTTTTCAATTCCGCCCCATCTAGCTCCACAGCAAAATTAATCTCAATTGTGTCTCAATTGTGTCTCAATTGTGTCTGAATCAGTTAAATCTGGATGCGTTGTGTCTAAACTGGCGGGGTTGTCGCATACAGCCAATGAGAACGGTGCTAGTTGCTTCTTTCAAAAAATACAGATGATAGATTTGACCGGAAAAAATGCTCTTGTTACGGGCATTGCCAACAATCGCTCGATCGCCTGGGGCATTGCTCAGCAGCTCCACAAAGCTGGGGCCAATCTCGGCATAACTTTTTTGAAGGACGAGAAAGGCAAGCACGAGCGCAAAGTCGCAGAACTGGTGGAACCGCTCAATCCCAGCCTGTATTTGCCCTGCAATGTCCAAGACGAAAGCGAAATTGAGTCTACTTTTCAAACGATCGCCGACAAGTGGGGCAAATTAGATATTCTGGTTCACTGTCTGGCTTTCGCCGGCAAGGACGAACTTTCGGGAGATTTCACCAACACCTCGCGCCAAGGTTTCTCCAATGCTTTGGATATCAGCGCTTACTCGCTGGTACGGCTTTGCGCGGCGGCGAAACCGCTGATGGCTGAAGGTGGCAGTATTATCACCTTGACTTATCTCGGCGGAGTCCGAGTTGTTCCTAATTACAACGTGATGGGAATTGCCAAGGCGGCTTTGGAAATGAACGTGCGCTATCTGGCGGCGGAACTCGGCCCGTTAAATATTCGGGTAAATGCGATTTCTTCGGGCCCGATTCGGACTCTGGCTTCGTCAGCAGTTGGCGGCATTCTGGACATGATCCACCACGTTGAGGAAGTCGCCCCCCTGCGGCGCACCGTGACTCAACAGGAAGTCGGAAATGCTGCGGCTTTTCTGTGCAGCAATCTCGCTAGCGGGATTACGGGTCAAGTTTTGTATGTAGATGCCGGTTACGAAATCATGGGAATGTAATTTTGTAGGGGCGGGTTCACCAAAAAGTTCTGATGCGACAGACAGGTTAAATAAACCCGCCCTCCCCCGCGAAAAATCCCTTGGTGGACATTGGTGTCTGATGTCAGTTGTATGCACAACCAGCCCCTCGCTTGAAACTCAACACTAAAAAATTGGGTGCATCTGGTATTTTGGAAGGGCTCTGGCATTTCGGCAGACAATTTATTAGTGAGAACCAGAGATTTAATGCCGAAATGCC
>JAUBOG010000369.1:0-6958 GCA_036700105.1 Microcoleus occultus BM001215583 | reverse complement strand
AAAAGTAGGGACACGGCAGTGCCGTGTCCCTACGGTGAATTTAGACGCGGCACTGCCGTGTCCCTGCGGCGATTTATCGATCTCGGATCTACTTCACAAATGTGGAATCTGCTGTATCTTTAGCATGAATTGCCAAAAAGTGATACACTAGCAGCAAACTTTCTCCTTCAATATCCGTGAAATATTTGCTCGATCGCCTCGTCCAATTTCTCTGGACAGACCGACCAATTCGCCAGCGGGGAACAGTAATCGTTGCTATCCCCGCGATTTGTCTGTTTGCTTCGCTGATGGCAATTGCAGGACTCCGGGATAGTGCAATACAGATAAGAAAGCGAGCAGATACTAATCAGGAAATATTTCAGAAAACCAACCGCTTGTTAGCCACGGTGGTGAATGCGGAAACGGGCATTCGGGGTTACGGGTTGACGAAGCGCCGGGATTTTTTAGCACCATATTTAGAAGCAAAGAAGAGTTTGCCTCCGCTGCTGGCTCAACTCGAAATTGCGGTGGCAGAAAATCAACTGCCAGCTCAGGGACTTGCAGAAATTAAAAAAAGTACCGAACTGCAAATAATTTTATTGCAAAACACTCTGAATAAGCTCGACAGTGCGGGAACAAAAGTGCAGTCGCCGGAAATAATTCAGGTGTTAGCTCGAGACAAATTGAATATGGATAAGCTGCGCGAAAAAATTGATGCGTTTGCTAATGCCAGCCAAGCCTACCAGAATGCTTTAGAGCGACGAGTACGTGAGTTGGTAGATTTAATTAATTTCCTGCAATTTGCTGGTTTGCTTGTCGGCTGTTTGGGTGCAGCGGCTTCTTGGTATTTATTTGATAGTTTAGACCAGGAATTGAGGAAGCGGGAAGCTGGGTTGGAAGAAAGTAAAACTCGCATTCAAGCTGTGGTAGACAATGCGGCTGACGGGATTATTACTTTGGACGAAAGCGGAAATATTGAGTCTTTTAATGCCGCAGCAGAACGGATTTTTGGTGAAAAAGCCGATCGCGCGATCGGCTCCAATTTGCGGCGGCTGATAGCTCAACCGCAGCCGGACAGCAGCGCGGGGGATTATGCGATCGAATATTTTGTCTTAAATCCCGATGCTAAGCTGAAGACTTACCAGCAAGAAACAGTCGGGATTCGCAGCGACGGCACCAAGTTTCCGATGGAGTTTGCCATCAGCGAAATGCGTCTGGCAAATCAACGCTTGTTTGTGGCGATTTGCCGCGATGTGGGAGGACGGAAACAAGCAGAGGAAACTCTGCGCAAGCAAGCGCAATTGCTGGATTTGGCAAACGATACGATCGCGGTACTCGACTTGAACTGGACGATTTCTTATTGGAATTTGGGGGCGAAGTGGCTCTACGGCTGGCGGAAGTCGCACGCGATCGGCAAAAATATTCACGAGCTTTTGCAAACAGAATGGACGCAGCCTTTTGAGGCAATTCAAAAACAGTTTTTCGAGCTTGGTTGTTGGCAAGGGGAACTAATACGCACCAAGGAAGACGGCACAAAAATAACGGTGGCGAGCCGCTGGACTTTGCAGCGCGACGAGCAAGATCGACCGCAGGCTATTTTGGAAATTAGCAACGATATTAGCGATCGCAAGCGCTCAGAAATTGCTTTAGCCGAAAGCGCGCAGCGGTTTCGCGATACTTTTGAACAAGCCGCAGTCGGCATGGCACAAGCGAGTGTAGACGGCAAGTTGCTATTAGTCAACCAAAAACTTTGCGAAATTTTGGGCTACAGCCGCCCAGAATTGATCGAAAAAAAATTTCAGGAGATTACTTTCTGTGAAGATTTGGGAAACGAACTGGAATTATTGAGCCAATTGCTAGCAGGAGAAATTGAAAATTACCATGTGGAAAAGCGCTACATCCGCAAAGACGGAGAGTTGGTTTGGGCAAACTTGACGGTTTCGCGGCTGCGAGAACACAATGGCACTCAATTTCTGATGGGTGTGGTAGAAGATATTAGGGAACGCAAACAAGCTGAGGAATCGCTCAGGTTGCGCGCTGTAGAATTGAGTTGGACGGCGCAGACGCTGGCTAAAACGACGAATGTTTTGAGAAAGCGGAATCTAGAATTAGACCAGTTTGCTTATGTAGTTTCTCACGATTTGAAAGCGCCGCTCAGGGCGATCGCCAATCTCAGCAGTTGGATAGAAGAAGACCTCAGCGACTCGATGACAGAGGATACTCTGCACCAAATGAACCTGCTGCGCGGCCGAGTTCACCGCATGGAAGCTTTGATTGAGGGACTGCTGCAATATTCCCGCGTCGGACGCATTCAAGTGGCTTCAGAAACGGTAAAAGTTGAGAAGTTATTGACAGAAATTATTGATTCCTTGGCGCCGCCGTCTGGATTTGAGGTGAAAATCGAACCGGGAATGCCAACTTTTGTGACCGAAAGATTGCCGTTGCAGCAGGTTTTTGCTAATTTAATCAGCAACGCAATCAAGCACAATCGAGGTGAATCCGGTCACGTAAAAATATCGGTTAAAGAGTTAGAAGATTTTTACGAGTTTTTTGTAGCGGATGACGGGCCGGGGATTGCGCCTCAATATCACGATAAAGTTTTTGTGATTTTTCAGACCTTGGAAGCTCGCGATAAAGTAGAAAATACTGGGATTGGTTTGTCGCTGGTGAAGAAAATTGTCGAAGGTCAAGGCGGCAGTATTTCGCTGGAATCTGCTGAAGGTGAGGGAGCAACTTTTCGGTTTACTTGGCCGAAGCAACCTATTAGCAAAGAGGGAAAGTAAAACAACTCTAAATGTAGGGTGCGCACCGCGCACCGAAAGCCCGATAGCGACTGTTTAAACTGCGTCGCAGCGGATTTCAATGATAAATCCGTCTGGATCGTAAAAATAAATGCCGCGTCCTGTAGCGCGAGTGACGGGGCCGCTGTCGATCGCAATTTGATTTGACTTTAGCACTTCCAGCGCGCGATCGAACAAATTGCGATCGATGTCGAAGGCTAAATGGTTGGCGCGAGTAAAAGCTTTCTCCGGATCGGGGTTGGGCGGTTCCAAGTCCGGCTGCCAAAATAAGTCAATCACAGTCCCGTCTGGCGTGATGAAATTAGCGACTTTACCAGCAGCTACCATTTCTGTTAAACTTGCTGGAATCTCTGCACCTGTTAGTTCGTGCAAGCCGAGAATGATACCGTAAAAGTGGCGGGAAGCTTTCATATCGCCCACGTTTAAAGCGATGTGGTGAACGCGGCGCAAGTTCCCAGGCTGGAGGGTAATTTTGACTGTGTTTTCGCTAGTTTGCATGATGTGTAAATTGCGAATGTTAAAATTGAATGCTGTGAGATTAATCCAAAGTTTGTAGTGAGGACGAAGAGTGCTGATATTTCTATGATATCAAATCCGGTAGCATGGGAATTAATATTACCCGCATTCAGGACACGGCAGTGCCGTTTCCTTACTCATGATTATTTTGGGGTAGGGACACGGCACTGCCGTGTCCGACTGTGGCGACGGCGAGCAATTATTTTGAGGTAGGGAAACGGCACTGCCGTGTCCTCCGTTGCCATCATTCCGGTGTTACCGGAATTGATATTATTTTTCTTTAGGGAACGATGCCATACCCACAAATAGCATTGCCAGCCCGCCTCCCAGAATCGCCAACGCCAATAAACCTACAGCTAAATCTAATCCCGATGTATTTTCCATTAAATTAAACCGTTCTCCAATTAAATCCAATCATCGGTATTTGGTGAATTGCTGATGGCTTGCAAACAAAGGGGAAGAGCCGAAAAAACAAGCTAACTAATCGCAGTAGGGTGCGTCAGGGGGGAAATTGTTAGTCTCCATTCAAAACATTCAGCGCTGACGCACCCTACAATAACTCAACATCCATCCCTTAAGTCAGTCAAAAAATCCCTTCTTAGACTGTTTATTTTGCCAATTCTTTGTCAATGGCGGCGATCAGTTCTGGCGAATCTGGGCCCACACTGCTGCGGAATCTGGCAACCACTTCACCCTGTTTGCTAACTAAGAATTTTTCAAAATTCCAGGAAACCTCACCTTTGGGATCGACTGCATTCGTAAGCTTAGCGTACAGCGGGTGCTGCTGGCTGCCTTTAGCGCTTACTTTGTCAAATAATTCAAAGCTGACGCCGTATTTTGTTGTACAGAAATTGACGATTTCTGAGTTGCTTCCTGGTTCTTGAGCTCCGAAGTCGTTGCAGGGAAATCCTAAAACGCGGAGTCCAGCAGCGCCGTACTTTTGGCTTAATTCTTCGAGTCCTTTGTATTGAGGCGTATAGCCGCATTTGGAAGCTACGTTAACTATCAAGAGTACCTTGCCAGCATACTCTCCTAGCTGCTTGTCTGCGCCTGCGATCGTTTTTACTGTAATGTCGGAGATTGTGCTGGGCATTTTCAAATACTTCTAAGTTTGACTAGCACAAGTTTACCGCAATTCGGTACGATTTTGTCTAGAGCCCTGGCTAAAAATTTAAATATCCCGGCTTAGGAAGGGTTTACGGTTCTCGGGCTCATATTATAGATATTTGCGAACCAGCCCCTACCAAGATTGCGGTTAATTTACCGGGCGCGATTTTGTGCTGTTATTGCCTCTTCTTTCTTCCGACTTCCATTTCTCTTTTGCTAAGCGCTAATGTCCGCAGCAAAGAGGATGAATAGTTTAACTATCTGAGTGGCTTTCCATCATCCATTTTTGGTAAGTGTCCTCAAGTTGCTTGTCTTCGAGAACGAGTTCTAGGCGGACTTTTACGCAACCGTGGCGGGGTTGAGAGGCGATCGCATTTAAGATTTTGCTAGCTTTCTGTACAGAGGTAAATTCAGCCTTAACAGTCGGTTCTTGCCGATCGCTCTTAATCTCCGTCAAATCTATACCGGTGATGTTTCCCTCGCCCAAATCTATTTCGGCCAACAGCTTCGGATCGTCGCCGACTTGTTCCACAATCAGCTTTTCCCACTGGATAGGTACTTGTACCATCCGAGTTTCAATTTCTTTGCGGACAATAACTTCCCCAACTTTGCGCTTGCTGCGATTGATCACCAATCGTTCTTCTAGCAGGCGAATTACATCTCGATCGACAATATCAAAGTCTTCCGCCTCATCCTGACTTGTCTCCAAATTCTCATTTGTGCGATCGGCATCTGTGGGATTTAACATAACTGTTGAGGGATTGGTGGACTCGGTGTTGCTCAATTCAGGGAGCGGTTCTGAGGGCGTTTCTAAAGATTCAAGCCCGCCAGATGCCGAAATTCCAGGCAGCAGTTCGACTTGCTCCGAATTGATATTTACAAACAGCGCTTTTTGGTGATAATCTACTTTTTTGAGCAGCTTGATGCTTACTAAAAAAATTCGGGTATTTTCCCTACCTAGCCCTGCCACTACAAAGTTGAGCTGCCCGCTAGCATCAAAATATACATCCTTAATTTGGCCAACCAAATGACCTTGGTTGTCTTTGACTGTAAAACTTTTTAGCTTCGTTCTGACTTTTTCGGGAACCCGGTTGAGACGGGTAATTGATTTCGCAGTTGCTATTTTTTCGGCTGATGCTTGACCGTTCATCTTTTAAACTTTCCTGCTTAGGGATTTTTATTATCAATTGGTAAAGGCGGGGAAAGTGCATAAACTTTGCCCAAACCAGACAAGTTTTGTACTCCGCCCGCCCCGTTATCTAGGAATTGCGCGATGCTACCAATCAAACCTGCACCTTGACAGAATTATGCGATCGATGCGCAATTCCCATGCAATACCTGCTGCGGTTGGTTTAGATATCTTTGTTATCTACAACCGGAGTTCCATCGGTCTTAACGTCTAATTCTTCGCGGCGCAAGGTTTCTTCGGCGTCAACCGTGCTGCGAACAACTTCTTTTCTGACGTTGACTTCTTCCCGCACGTAAGCTTCCTTGTGAATGTCGGCCGTTTCTTCGTAGACTTCCATGCGTGCAACTTCCCCTGATTGGAAGTCAGCGTCACCGACTGAAACTACTCGACCCGCTTCTGTTGGCGCTACTCGCTCGATTACGACTCGTTCTTTTTCAATGGGTACTGAAGCTCGCGCTGTTTCAGTTTCCACGCGCTTGCCAACTGCTACTTCGCCTGTTTTGGCGCGGTTTTTGTTGGCCACCAAGCGTTCTTCGTAAAGCTTGAGATTTTGGTGGTTCTGTTCGTTGGTTTCGTACAGGGGACGATCGATATCGTAGTTGTAGCTGCTGCGATCGTAGCTAGCAGGAGTTGCAGTGCTCGCGGCAGTACCTTGATTGCGGTAAACGCCTCTCACCTGTTCTTCGCGATCGTAATCTACAGGCTCCAATTCATTGTAAGCAGGCAATTGTTCTGCTTGAGCTTTGCTGCGGAGGCCTGTGGCGTAAACGCGGCGGGCTCCGTAGTCGAAGCGGGCCGAGCCGATCGGCAACAATACCTTTTTGCCAAAAATCCAAATACCGGTATCAATTACCAGATAGCGAAAACGACCCGTGTCATCAACCAAAGCGTCATAAACGCTGCCTACTTTTTCATCAGAGTCACCGGCATAAACATCAAATCCCTTGATGTCATCTCCGGCAAAAATTTCTTCCTGATAATTAGGATAAAATTCTGCTAATCTTTGAAGTGCCATGTGTTTTTTCCTCGTCGCTCTACTTAAATTAATAGTAGAAATTAATTGGTTGACTTACCTCTCCCTAAAGTCTGAAGTGTACAATTTACGGTGTTTAATACTATAGGAATACGGCCGCGTCTCTTTTGTGTTAGCGAACCGCAGGGAGACGGCACTGTGTGGTGTCCTGCTTCCCTCACCGGACACGGCATTGCCTAAAACCGGACAGGGCAGTGCCGTTTCCCTACAGTTAAGGGAGTAGGGAAACGGCACTGCCCTGTCCTCGGTATAATTCCGGTGCAACCGGAATTGATATTACAAATAAACATTAGAACTCTTGCAAAAATATAATGCACCCCACCCCAACCCTCC
>JAUBOG010000368.1:0-6962 GCA_036700105.1 Microcoleus occultus BM001215583 | reverse complement strand
TACTACCGAAATGCTTCGCCCCTACGAATATATTGGCAAAAATGAGATGCACCCGACGGTTTGTCCTGCCCGTTCCACAATGATTGTAGAAAAATTGACTGTCAGATTAGATGGACAACAGCTTAGATAGCGTTGTTTCTTCAACGTCCAATTACTAATTCCCAAATGACTCGACTAGCTACAACAATAGAAGCGATACTTTATCTAAAAGGTCAGCCAGTGTCGATCGCAGAAATTGCCGAGATTGCTAAGTGCGATCGATCCGAAGCCGAAGACGGCATCATCGAACTCATGTCTGACTCATCCCGCCGCGACAGTGCATTAGAAGTCGTCGAAACCCCAACGGGATACAGCCTGCAACTGAGAGAAGAGTTTGCCAGTCTGATGCAAACTTTAATACCTCCAGAATTAGGTGTTGGGGCTTTGCGGACGCTGGCGGCGATCGCCCTCAAAGGCGGCATCGCGCAGCCAGATTTAGTGAACCTGCGGGGTTCAGGTGCTTACCAGCAAGTGCAGGAACTGGTAGAAATGGGTTTCGTGCGCAAACGGCGGCCTGCGGAGGGGCGATCGTATTGGCTACAAGTTACCGATAAATTTCATCGGTACTTTCAAGTGGACCAATTGCCTAAACAATTGCAAATTGACTTTCAGGCAAATTTGCACCCGAGCAATGACGAGTAGTTTGAAGTAGAATGTAGCAAGCCAGAAATTAAGAATCGCCAAATGGTTTTTCACCCTGACTTTGACAGTAGTTCCAATGCCCAACAAACCGCAGCCAATCCACTTCTGAAGTACCTCCAGCACCAATCCCCGGAGGTTCTAGCCCGCATCGCCAAGTCTGCAGGCCCAGAAATCAGAGAAATTATCTCTCATAACGTTCAAGGACTTGTCGGCATCTTGCCTTCAGACAACTTTAACGTCGAAATTACGACTGACCGCGAAAACTTAGCAGGTTTGCTAGCTTCAGCGATGATGACTGGCTATTTTCTGAGGCAAATGGAGCAGAGGATGCAGCTAGAAGAAAATTTAGCAAGCACCAGCTCGATTCAACCAAACTCTCCCAAAGAAAAGTAAAAAGAGGAAGGGGTTGGGGAATCCAGAAAGATGAAAGTTGTTCAAAAAAGAAACAATCCTGGACGGACTAGGAATTAAGAAACCGGGTTTTTAAGACTATGTGCCTCGCGATCGGAGGATTTTGGTTAAAAAGCCCGGTTTTTGCCGGCAGGATGATAAAACATCCGATCTCAATTCCGGCGGCGCCGGAATGACAAGCTTTCGACACGGCAGTACCGTGTCCTGATTTTGGGTAAGATTAATTCCGATACAACCGGAATTGATATGATTCATCTTTCATCCGATACTTTTTTGCCGCTAATAAACTGTTGAGCATTTAATTTGTTGGTCCCAAAGCCTTGTGGCAAGGAGTCCAAAAATCCCAACTTAAACGGGTATCAGCTTACCAGCTTCTAAAAACAATGCAATTGTGTGTAAGATCATTTCCGTTTAATGCGGAATTATAGGCGATCGATCTCTGTAGATCCCGAGCGGGTGCGCCGCCATCAATCATCTACTTGGTTCGCACAGAAAATCTGACAGCGACGCACCCTACAATTTTTATGCAGTAAGTCATTTCCCATTTTTCAACTAAAAATCGAAAATCTTCAATGCGAGAATCGAAAATCATATTACCCACCTGCAGGGCTACCGGACATGGGAAAAGCACCGGGACGTACTTTAATTTTCAGAACTTGACCCAAACGGTTAATTTCTATTTCGAGTTCTTTGCCCACAGCGGTGTTTTCCACCCGCTCTTGCACGTCTGCGGGAGTGTTGACTGCAACTGAGTCAACTTTTTGAATCACGTCTCCGGGGCGCAAGTCGGCTGCTTGAGCGGGGGAATTTTCTACGACTCGCGTCACGGCTACGCCTCTATCGAGGGTAATTTTACGATCGAGCTGTTTGTTGACCTCTGCCTTGGTGGCGGGAGTTAAGCTGACCATTTGAATGCCGAGATAGGGATGCTCAGCTTTACCTTTGGCGAATAACTGATCGGAGACTCGTTTGGCGGTTTCGATCGGAATTGCAAATCCCAAGCCCTGAGCGTCGGCGCGAATGGCGGTATTGATGCCAATTACTTCGCCAGAGTCGTTGAGCAGGGGGCCGCCTGAATTGCCGGGGTTGATGGCGGCGTCGGTTTGGATGAAGCGGACTCGCTTGTCGGGGATGCCGACTTGGGAACTCGATCGACCCGTAGCGCTAATAATGCCCACAGTCACGGTATTGTCGAGACCTAAAGGATTGCCGATCGCGATCGCCCACTGTCCCGGTACAATATTGTCCGATCGACCCAAAGACACCTGCGGCAGTTCCTTAGCATTAATTTTCACAACAGCGACATCCGTCAGCGGATCGACTCCCTGCACCTTCCCCTCAAACTCGCGGCCGTCTTTGAGCGTCACCTTCACGGTATCAGTCCCGGAGACAACGTGAGCATTAGTCACGATCCGGCCGTCAGCAGTGAGAATAAATCCCGAACCGGTACCGCGCTTGACTCGTTCTTCCGGCTGGGGCAAATTGTCCCCAAAAAACCTGCGAAACAAAGGATTCTTGAAAGCTTCGGGTACTTGATTCGTCACCTTAGTCGATGCGTCAATCCGGACTACAGCCGGGCCGACTTTTTCGGCTGCTTCAGCAATAAAATTGGGATTGGCGCGATCGACCGCGCGATTTTCTGGAATTGGAGGAGACGCATAGGGGGGGATTTGCTGGCGCACCACGGGCAAAACCAATGCGGTTTCGAGGTTGTTCGGGCTTTGGAGATAGCGATTTCCCAACCATCCCATACCTCCCCCGATCGACAGCAAAGTCACATAAAGGGTTGCTTGCTTAAAAGATAAACTCATTTAATAACTCCCGCTAGATACCTCATCCCCGCAGACACGTTCGGAATCAACAAGTGTTTTTGTCTTGGAGACGGGAAGGAAGCGGGGCGGGGCGTACCGCTTCCTCTCTTAACATAGCTGTTAACAGACAGTCGCCGATCGGCATCACAGGCAATTTTTGCCTCCTGAAGCCAAGGGCGGAGAAAACTAATAATGTTCATCGTAACTTGGCTGACGCTGGGATTTACAGTCTCCGGAGCGGCTAGAGCTTTCCCACAGGTGAATTCACTGGGCTGAAAAATTGTCAATTGTCCGAAATGAATAGTTTTTTCTGTACGCAAGGACTTTTAAACGCCGATTTCTCTGCTAACTTGGTCGATCGCCCCGTTGCAAAAACAGCGGCAAATCCCCAGTCGGGGTTTGTAAATATGCCTTCCGGTTCACCAGAAAGAAAATGCCGATCCGAACCGCGATTGTTAGCGGCTGGCTTGGTTTCGGTTGCGGCACCAGACTGCGCGTCTGGGCGAAACGGAAAGGAAGCACAGCCCAAAACTACAGTATGCCACCGGCGGCGCCGATCGGGATAAATCCGATGTTGCGGGTCGATCGAGCAGGTGGCAAAGGGTGCGATCGTCATTCCTCCCGATAGCGGCATCGAGCTAGAAGTGCCTGCGGGCTGGAATTAGCAAAATATTGGCAGAAACTGACAAAGTGCGCGCAGAATTGCGATCGGAACAATAAGCGACGACACGGCAGTGCCGTTTCCAGATTTCGGGTTATGTTAATTTCGATGCAACCGGAATTGATATAACGCCTTGGTCGCGGGAATCAGATCAAATCCGGTAGCATGGGAATTATCAGGGCGATCGCGCCGATCGAAATATACAACAATTTCAATGCCACTGGAAACGATATCAAGTACAATTAACACAGCTATTTCAGCAGCATAATTAAGAACGAGAAACCAAAGAACGAAGGTAAAAAGACACCGCTCCAATTAAGTAAAAAACATTCACCAAAATCAACAATACTTTGCCAATATAAAAGTTAACAAAACCAAAAACGCGGTAAGTTGACAGCAGCACTAACAGCATTTCAATCAAAGAAACGATTGAACCGTAGTGATTTCGATCCCAATAAGAAAACGGACTGATAAAACGGTAATTGCTGAACGGATAAAAGTGCCTGTGAGCGTCGTCGTTGTGAACCGGCAAATCTCCCAGAGAGTGCAATATCATGCTAATAAACAGAATTTGCACGTTTGGCCAGCCAAAGTAATAGGCAATGAGCCAGCCGATCGCCGCTAGGGGGATAGAATGAAACAAAGCCACAATATTTTGCACCAAAGGATCGTAATATGCTTGCGACCAAATTGTAGCTTCCGGCAAGCGAGCAACGTATTTCGCCCAAAAGTAAAATAAAAATATCGGGATATCGGGGAAAATTCCGCCGATCGCAATAATCAGATTAAATTGCGGCAGTTTCGGTTTACCCAGAATAGCCAGATTGATAATCGCGTGACTGGGAGTTTTCATAGGTAGGGTGCGTCAGCTACGACTATTTTGTTGATAATGTATCAGATATTGGCTGACGCACCCTACGCGCGAGATAGCTGGCTGATGTTACAAGAAAGGTTGGAGTCGATCGATCAACTGCGCCGGTTGCATCACTCCCTCAATGCGATCGACCTCAGCGCCATTTTTGAACAGCACCAAAGTCGGCAAAGCATAAATGTGATACTGCGAAGCCAACTGTTCGTACTTATCCGTGTCAATTTTGACAACCATCAGCTTTTCCTTCGTCTGACCGCTGACTTGCTCCAAAATCGGTGCCATCATCTGACAAGGCCCGCACCAAGTAGCGTAAAAATCCACCAACACCGGCAAATCGGAGCTCGATAGCAACTCCTCAAAACTGCTGAACTGTTTTTGAACTGCCATAAGACAAAATAATTTTTTTGGTTCTGGCTCGATTTTAGTGCAAAATTCTCTGGTAGATTGCGAGGATACAATTATGGAATTATTACCAGAGACATTTCAGAGATTGCGGGGTCAAGTTGCTGTCGTGACCGGTGCATCGCGGGGAATCGGCCGCGCCGTTGCTTTAGCCCTAGCCGCAGAGGGCGCTAAAGTCGCCGTCAACTATGCGAGTTCGAGTGCTGCTGCGGATGAAGTGGTAGCAGAAATTGCCACTGCTGGCGGAGAAGCCGTGGCGCTTGCAGCAGATGTCTCGAAAACCGACCAAGTAGATTTGCTCGCCAGTAATGTGATGGAAAAATGGGGACGGATTGATATTTTGGTGAACAATGCGGGCATTACTCGCGATACTTTGCTGTTGCGGATGAAGTTGGAAGATTGGCAAGCTGTGATTGATTTGAATTTAACGGGCGTGTTTTTGTGCGCGAAAGCTGCGAGTAAAATTATGCTGAAACAGCGCAGCGGCAGAATTATTAATATTGCTTCGGTGGCCGGACAAATGGGAAATCCGGGACAAGCTAATTACAGTGCGGCGAAGGCTGGGGTAATTGGATTTACGAAAACTGTGGCGAAGGAATTGTCTAGTCGCGGCATAACTGTGAATGCAGTTGCACCGGGTTTTATCACTACAGATATGACGAAGGATGTCAAGTCTGATGAGATTTTGAAGTATATTCCCCTGGGGAGATACGGGGAAGTTGGGGAAGTTGCGGGAATGGTGAAGTTTTTGGCTGCGGATGCGGCGGCTGCTTATATTACGGGGCAGGTTTTTAATGTGGATGGGGGGATGGTGATGGCTTAGGATTTGATTTTTTAACCGCAGATGCACGCGGATGAACGCGGATATCTGCGGTTGAATTTTAAAGTTAAATTCATAGTTTCACTAGCCATTGTTGGAGCAGTTCATTGATAACAATCCGAGCGAACTAACTATTTTGAAAAAGCATTTGCAAGCGTTTTCAAACATCTTCTTTAGTTGCCGCGCCCCGGTTTGCAATCGGCAAAACCAAGTGCTTCGCTATCGAGGAAGCTAGCAATTGCCATTTCCACAACAATTTCGATCGGATATTCAATTTCAGCAGCACGGGCGAGCAGGGCCGCACGAATTCGTTCGGGAAGGTATTTTAGGATGGCTTCGGCATCGGCAACAGATAGTTGTTCTAGAGTTGTTGATTGCATGAGTCTAGCTTTCTGGTGGGATTTGAACGTTGTAGGGCGGCTCGGTTGTTCTCAGAATAATCGCTTCTAGCTCTAATAATAACGCAGGGTTGCTCCACGCCGAGAGGGGGTGAATGGCGATGCGAACATCTTCCCAGTTGTATTTGTCAAGCCATGCCCAGAGAAATGCTTTGTGTCCCCCGCTAAATCTACCGCGCAGGCTTTTGGTTTTACCGATGTAAAGCAGGCCATCGACACGGTGTCTGACAGCATAAAGTCCGGGGCGAGAGGGGATGTTATCAAAGGATCGAGCCAGGGGTTGGCATTGCTCGAAGGGCGTGAAGGCAAGGGTGTCCAGAATTTGGCGGGCTTCTTGTTGGATGGAATCGGGCATGATGAGGGGCGATCGATTTTCGATATTCTTTAATAAGAATTACTTTAAAGCCCCGCGTAACTGACTGAGAACTTTTTTGTATTTGGCAATGCGTTGAAAATCTGCCTCTGTCGGATTGGCGATGCGGCGAATATCGAGGTTGTGAGTAACATCAGCGATTTTGACTCGCAAGGCGATCGCATTGCCAATAACACGCTCTAAATAAGCTGCATCAGCTTCTCCTTCTATTTTGGTAATCGCGGCGATCGCCAAAACTATAACTTCAGGAAAACCTGCGCTTCTGAGTTCGTCAAATGTCAGCTCAGAGTCTTCCACCGCATCGTGTAGCACCGCTACGATTTTCTCTTGGAGAGAATTGACATTTTCCATCACAAATAGCGGATGAGCGAGATAGGGATAGCCTGCTTTGTCAACCTGCCCCTCATGAGCTTTGGCGGCGATCGCGATCGCTCGTTCCAGTAACGACTCGTACTCTGAATTCGGATTTGACAACATAGTAATACCAATTTTAAACGAAATAACAGTATTCTTATTCCCCCCCAAAGCATCGGG
>JAUBOG010000367.1:0-6966 GCA_036700105.1 Microcoleus occultus BM001215583 | reverse complement strand
GATTCCACGGATAAATCACGTGGCGGGTACCACAGGTCGAAATTCACAGGTCAAAGTCAATGGATGCGCCTGCTGGCAGAAGGATGCGGCGGGCGTGCGGGGCGATCGAATAGCTGCAAGCAACGCTTACGGCGAAAGGTGCTAATCTGGAATTGGGGGCGATGGCTACGCCGGCTTACGCCTACGAGCTGCTATCTGACTCGCCCGATCGACCGCTGGGGTTGACTCCACCCCGGCCGCGCTCTCATGCTGCTGATGTCGCCTAACATTAATTAAGTTTGATATTGAGTATTGCGGTTATTTTAATTTGAGATTTCGATCGTTTAAACTCTAATTTGTGGAGGAAAGTAATTTGTCTCAATCCTATCGAGTTGCTATTTTAGGAGCCACTGGCGCAGTCGGTGCCGAGCTGCTAGAACTCTTGCACAGCCGCAGTTTTCCGGTAGCTCACTTGAAGCTGCTGGCTTCGGAGCGTTCTGCGGGTTCAAAATTGCCGTTTGGGGGCGAAATGCTGCCAGTGGAAGCGGTGAGCGAGCGATCGTTCGATAACGTAGATTTAGTGCTCGCCTCGGCCGGCGGCTCTACTTCCAAATTCTGGGCTCCGAAAGCAGTGGCGGCCGGGGCAGTGGTAATCGACAATTCCAGCGCTTTCCGCATGGATGCGGCGGTACCGCTAGTGGTTCCCGAAGTCAATCCCCAAGCGGCGGCATCTCACCGAGGCATCATCGCCAACCCCAACTGCACCACGATTTTGATGGCAGTTGCCGTTTGGCCCCTGCACAAAGTTAGGCCGGTGCAGCGCATAGTTGTAGCGACTTACCAGTCTGCCAGCGGCGCAGGCGCGAGGGCGATGGAGGAAATGAAAGATCAAGCAAGAGCGATTTTGCAGGGGGAAACGCCCAAAACAGATATATTTCCCTACCCCTTAGCTTTTAATTTGTTTCCGCACAATACGCCGATTAACGATTTGGGGTATTGTGAGGAAGAGATGAAAATGGTTAACGAAACTCGGAAGATATTTGGCACCCAGGAAATCAGAATTTCTGCAACTTGCGTTCGGGTTCCCGTACTGCGCGCCCATTCCGAAGCGATTAACCTGGAGTTTGCAGAGCCTTTTAGTCCGATCGAGGCCAGGGAAATCTTAAAGCAGGCGAGCGGGGTTAAGCTGGTAGAAGACTGGCAAGCTAATTATTTTCCGATGCCAGCAGAGGCCAGCGGTAAGGATGAAGTGCTAGTCGGCAGGATTCGCCAAGATATTTCTCACCCCTGCGGGTTGGAGATGTGGCTGAGCGGCGATCAAATTCGCAAAGGGGCTGCTTTAAATGCGGTGCAGATAGCCGAGTTGCTCGCCGTCAAAGATTTGCTGCGGATCGAAGCAGCGGCGACTTCTAATTAGCAGGCGCAAGCCAGCAGGGAAATTGAAAGTGCGGATTTTAGATCGAGCTTCCATCTGAAATCAAAAATTTAAAATCAAAAATCACAAGCCTAAAATCGGAGAAAGTGTGGTAAAGTTTGGACGGGTTCTGACTGCAATGATTACGCCGTTTAAGGAAGACGGCAGCGTTAATTATGCGGTAGCAGAACAATTAGCAGTTCATTTAGCCGATCGCGGTACTGATAGCTTAGTAGTGTGCGGGACTACGGGCGAATCTCCGACTATGACGTGGGATGAAGAGTACCAATTATTTCAGGTGGTGCAAAAGGCAGTAGCCGGCAAAGCCTTGGTAATAGCAGGAGCCGGATCGAATTCAACTTCAGAAGCAGTCTCAGCTACCAAAAAAGCAGCTAAACTAGGGTTAGATGGTTGTTTGCAAGTGGTTCCTTATTACAACAAGCCGCCGCAAGAAGGTTTGTACAATCATTTTCGGGCGATCGCGCAATCGGCTCCAGAATTGCCTATAATGTTATATAACATCCCCGGCCGCACAGGCCAAAATATGTTGCCGGAGACAGTAGCTCGACTGGCAGAAATCCCCAACATAGTAGCCGTAAAAGAAGCAAGTGGCAACTTGGATCAAGCAAGTCAAATTCGGTGCTTGACATCCCCTGAATTTGCCATCTATTCTGGAGATGATTCCCTAACTTTGCCAATGTTGGCGGTAGGAGGATCTGGCGTAGTTAGCGTAGCCAGCCATCTGGTAGGAGAGCAACTGCAACAGATGATCGCAGCTTTCGAGACCGGTCAAGTTCAAGTCGCTACCCAGATTCACTTGCAACTATTTGACTTGTTTAAAGCTCTATTTCTCACCACAAATCCCATTCCAGTCAAGACAGCTCTCAAACTTCAAGGCTGGGATGTAGGTTCCACCCGTCCGCCCCTGTGCGATCCGCCCGTTGAGGTAACTCAAAAGTTAAAGGACGTACTGAGTCAACTAGCCCTGGTATTAGCTAGCTAGACTAGATAGGCGAGAACGAGTTTTGTGAAAACTAAATATTGGTTGTTATCAGTCATTGGTCATCAGTCATTAGTGATTAGCTATGAGTTATTAGCTGAGGGCTAAGGATTGCCGATCGAGGATAGGAGACAACTGACTGTACGGGAGAGTAAAACCCGTAGGGAATTTTTCCAGAAATATCTTGGAAAAAATCGCCCGTTAACGAACAGAAGACGACAGCAAACAACAGACAGCAGACAGCAGACAGCAGACAGCAGTCAAAAGTCAAAAGTCCAAAGTCAACAGACAAATAACAAAATAACTAACAAAGGATACGCATGATCAAAAATACAACTGCACAAGTTCTAAAAGTTATTCCCCTCGGCGGGCTTCACGAAATCGGTAAAAACACTTGCGTGTTTGAATACGGCGACGAAATAATTCTTTTAGATGCAGGTTTAGCCTTCCCGACAGATGGAATGCACGGTGTAAATATTGTCCTCCCAGACATGACTTACCTGCGGGAAAACAGCCACAAAATTCAAGGTATGATCGTCACTCACGGTCACGAAGATCACATCGGCGGCATCCCTTATCACCTCAAACAATTTGAAATTCCGGTGATTTACGGCCCGCGTTTGGCGATGGCTTTGCTGGCCGGAAAATTGGAAGAAGCCGGAGTATCTCACCGCACCGAATTGAGGACTGTTCGACCGCGAGATACAGTAAGAATTGGCAAGCATTTCTTAGTCGAATACATTCGCAACACTCACTCGATGGCCGACAGTTTCACGGTGGCAATTCACACTCCCGTAGGGATTATAATCCACACCGGAGATTTTAAAATTGACCACACTCCTGTAGACGGCGAGCATTTTGACTTGCAAAAGCTGGCGGAGTACGGCGAAAGAGGCGTGCTGTGCTTGATCAGCGATTCTACTAACTCGGAAGTTCCCGGTTTTACCGCTTCAGAACGTTCTGTAGCCCCGAATTTAGACAGAATTATCGCTCAAGCAACAGGACGAGTGCTGCTGACGACTTTTGCTTCGTCGGTACACCGATTGCAGATTGTTTTAGAGTTGGCTAAGAAAAACAATCGGTATGTGGGAGTGGTTGGTCGATCGATGTTGAACGTCATCGCTCACTGCCGCAATCTCGGCTACATCAAATGCGAAGATAGTCTTTTCAAACCGCTCAAAGAAATCCGCAATTTGCCTGAAGACAAGGTACTGATTTTAACAACTGGTTCCCAAGGCGAACCGATGGCGGCGATGACTCGCATTGCTAACGGCGAACATCACGAAATAAAAATCAGAAAGGGCGATACAGTCATTTTCTCAGCTAATCCGATTCCGGGAAATACGATTTCCGTGGTAAATACGATCGACAAATTGATGATGCTGGGCGCAAACGTAGTTTACGGGCGCGATAAAGGCATTCACGTTTCGGGACACGGCTGTCAAGAAGACCAAAAGTTAATGATTAACATGACTCGTCCCAAGTTCTTCTTGCCGGTGCACGGGGAACACCGGATGCTGGTTCAGCACTCCAAAACTGCTCAAAGCATGGGCATTCCCGCGAGCAATATGGTGATTATCGACAACGGCGATGTCGTAGAGTTGACCGAAAATTCGATGCGACTCGGTACTAAAGTGCCTTCAGGAATTGAATTAGTTGACTCTTCGCGATCGGGCGTAGTCAAAGCGAACGTCCTCAAGGAACGCCAGCAATTGGCCGGAGATGGCGCTGTAACAGTAGCGGCGGCTTTGAATTGGGAAGGCAAATTAGTTGCCAAGCCGGAAGTACACTTGAAAGGTGTAGTCACATCAGCCGATCGCGACGAAGTAATCGCATTAATCAATCAAACCATTGAAACTGTTTTGAGCGATCGCTGGTCGGAATTTGTCCTACCTGCTACTGGTGACTCGCCAGTTAATGTTGACTGGATCGGAGTTCAAACGCAAATAGAAAAAGCAATTGGGCGAGTCTTGCGCCGACAACTGCAAAGCAATCCGATGCTGGTATTCCTGATGCAAATTCCAGAAGAAGCAGTGCGATCGGAAGTGGTGCAAAAAGCTCAGCTTTCGATTGAAGCACCTAAGCTAGCATCATCATCACCATCATCACCATCATTGCCATCCCCAGTACCAGTCCCAGCTAATGCAGTAACAGGCCGCCGTCGTCCTCGCACTGCTGCAAAAGTAGCTTCCGTCGTCTCCTAGTTGCGATCGTTCTTTGCAACCGCAGATGTAGGCAAATAAACGCAAATGAACGCAGATATATTTAACAACTATCTGCGTTCATCTGCATCTATCTGTCAAATCTGCGGTTGCAAAAAAACAATAAATAAACGCAAATGAACGCAGATATATTAAATAACTATCTGCGTTCATCTGCGTCTATCTGTCAAATCTGCGGTTACAAATCAACCACCGGCCACCGCCGGCACAATACTCACTTCATCACCATCTTGAAGGGCAGTTTTTGAGCCGTCCAAAAAGCGGATATCTTCGCTGTTGACGTAGAAGTTGAGAAATCTGCGGGGTTCTCCCTGTTCATCGCACAGGCTTTTTTTGATTCCGGGACAATTTGTTTCGAGGGATTCGATCAATTCGGAAATGTTGGCACCAGCGCATTCAATGGTGGCTTGATTGTTGGTGAATTTTTGCAGTGGTGTGGGAATTAAAACTTTAACAGTCATTTTTTTTTAGTCCTCAGTCCTTAGTCAGTAGTCATCAGTCAGTAGTCCTTAGTCAGTAGTCCTTAGTCAGTAGTCCTTAGTCAGTAGTCCTTAGTCAGTAGTCAACAGTCAACAGGTTGATAACTAATGACCAATGACTAATAACTAATGACCGATGACTAATAACTAATGACCGATGACTAATGACTCTTAAACAGAAGCTTGCTGCCATTCTAGGCGTTCGAGGGTGCGGGCGCGTTCGAGGGCGCGATCGAACGCTTCTAATTTGGGTTCGAGGGTGATGGGTTCGCCGATGTAACCGGCAACTGCTTCCTGAGTCTTCAAACCGTTGCCGGTGATGTAGACGACGGTGGTTTCGTCGGGGTTGATCTTACCTGCTTCTACGAGTTTCTTCAAGACTGCGATCGTCGTGCCGCCTGCGGTTTCGGTGAAGATGCCTTCAGTTTCTGCCAGCAGTTTCATGCCTTCGATGATTTCGGTGTCGCTGACGGATTCGATGTTGCCGCCTGTTTTGCGGGCGACTTCCAGGGCGTACATCCCGTCTGCTGGATTGCCGATCGCGATCGACTTAGCAATTGTATTCGGTTTGACTGGTGTGACGAAATCGCGGCCTTCGCGGAATGCTTGGGCGATGGGAGAACAGCCGTCAGCTTGAGCGCCGCTGAACCGGACTTCTTTGTCATCTACTAAGCCGACTTCGACGAATTCTTTAAAGCCTTTGTAGATTTTTGTGAACAAAGAGCCGGAGGCGAGGGGGGCGACGATGTGGTCTGGCAATTTCCAGCCAAGCTGTTCGGCGACTTCGTAGCCTAGGGTTTTCGAGCCTTCGGAATAGTAGGGACGCAAGTTGATGTTGACAAATCCCCAGCCGTGTGTATTGGCCACTTCGCAGCAGAGGCGGTTAACTTGGTCGTAGTTGCCGTGAACTGACATCACAGTTGGATTGTAAATCAGAGTGCCGAGGACTTTGCCTGCTTCTAAGTCGGAGGGGATGAAGACTACGCAGTCGAGGCCGGCGTGAGCGGCGATCGCAGCGGTGGAGTTAGCTAAGTTGCCAGTGCTGGCACAGGATACCGTTGTGAAACCCAATTCTCTCGCTCTGCTGAGGGCGACTGACACCACTCTGTCCTTAAAGCTGAGAGTGGGCATATTTACGGCATCGTTTTTAATATAAAGATTTTTGAGACCGAGACGGCGCGCCAAGCGGTGGGATTTTAGTAAAGGAGTCATCCCGGTGCCGACATCGATGACGTTATCTGTAGCGACTGGTAAAAATTCGCGGTAGCGCCAAATCGAGTTGGGGCCGGCTTCGATGGTTTGTCTGGTAACGGTGCGGCGGATAGCTTCGTAGTCGTACTTGACTTCTAGCGGGCCAAAACAGCAATCGCAGACGTGTTTGGCAAGGAGTTCGTACTCTGCGCCGCATTCTTTGCACTTAAGGGCTGTGAAGGTTGCTGCTGTGGATTGTGTTCTGGTCGCCTGGGTCATAGCTCAACTCTCTAGTTTTGCGATGTTTTCAATTCTTGTCACAGATTATCACGGTCAAAATAGGGCGTCAACTATACCCGATTTTTTTAGTCGGGATTGATTCTGCACTTAAACAATCGTTTGTTTTACTGGCCGCTTTGGGCGGGCGAGATGCCTGCCCCACAAGGATTTGACTCGTTTCCAAGAGCAGGCTGGGAATGCCGATCGCGATGCTGAGAAAGCAGCCAGATCGCGCTCAAGGATGATTTGCCGAAAAAATTGTTACAAAACTTAACAATTAAACAAAAAGTTGAAAATTGGGCAGTTGTGCAATCGGTCTTTATATCAAATCCGGTAGCATCGGAATTATGAATATTACCGAAATCAGGAGACGGCAGTGCCGTTTCCCTACAATTTATCGGG
>JAUBOG010000366.1:0-6981 GCA_036700105.1 Microcoleus occultus BM001215583 | reverse complement strand
CCCCGCTGCTTTGCGGGGGGAATAAGAATACTGTTATTTCGTTTAAAATTGGTATAAATAGGCGATGCAAATTGCGCTTGCACAAATTTTTGTCGGCTGGATGACGGCGATTGAAATCGCGCCTATAAAAACAAAGTCTGCCTCCGCCGACTGAAGAGTTTTGCATCAATCTCATCTAAAATACAATACCAATTTTAAAAGTTTTTGCAGCAGCCACGGCCGGACACGGCAGTGCCGTTTCCCTACAGACGATAGCTTATAATTTACACGTAGCACTAATTTTCAGAATTGGTATAAAGTCTAAAATCTAAAATCGAATGATTCACTACCAACAGATACTCAAGATTCACACTACAGGGAAGTCTCTGTGCAAAATCACTCCTAAGATAGAAGATGTAGTCGCGAATTCAGGTGTAAAAACAGGACTTTGCAGCTTGTTTTTGCGCCACACTTCTGCTAGCTTGGTGATTCAAGAAAATGCTGACCCGGATGTACTTCAGGATTTGGCTAACTTTTTGGCTAAACTGGTACCGGAGGGTGCGAACTACATTCACGATGCGGAAGGCCCAGACGATATGCCGGCGCACATTCGCACTGCGCTGACTCATACTTCCGAACAAATCCCGATCGCTCGGGGCAGGTTATTATTAGGAACTTGGCAGGGTATTTACCTTTGGGAACACCGCCAGCGGGGCAATATTCGCGAATTAGTTGTTCACGTCAGCGGTGTTGGATCGGAATCTGTACCTCGCTGATTTTAGTTGCTTCCGCTGTCATCGGGGAATTGTAAAAAAAGCGGCGCGGCGGCCCGACTATTTCGTATTCGGGATGTTTTTGAAGCCAATCTTTGAGTTGGGAAAGGTTATTTTCGTAGCTTTCCCAAGTGTAGGCCCCGCCCACACCGATGCTGACAACTGTCATCGGCGAAGTATCCGTGATTTCAACAGCGGGGCTGACGCTGCTGGGGGCGATGTTTGGTGCGGGATACAGGAAGGAAACGAATGCCACAGCAAGTGCATCGATTTGCCCGGAAGTGGGCGTGTAGCGCGCTTCTACTGGCGTTGTCATCGCAATTTGATTGTTGCTGATGTGTTGAAATAATGGATCGAAGGCGACTTTTGTCGCTTGTCGCGCATCGCCCGCGTGGGTGTAGGTGACGGCGCGGTACTGAGGATATTGCTTAACTTCTATCACCCCAATCTGTGCGGGCTGGGGGAATCCACTAGGTAATGCCATTTGAAATTTGAGATTTGAGGTTTTACAGTAAGGAATCAGGAAAGACTTACTCCGCAAGGTTTTGGAACTTGCTTGCAGTTGCATTGTTTTTGGCAACTGTTATAAATAGGTTGAGATTGCGTGCAGACGATCGCTCGATCGGCACAACCAGTTTAGCACTTATTCAGGGAACTGCTAACTGTCGATCGCCTAGAATTAGTTAGAGATTTATTAATTAACCTCGTAATAATACGGACGGCACTGAGTAAGCAGAGAAACATTAATCTAGTTGTCCTTGAAATATTAGCGTTTTTCAGGGGCGTCTGCTATTTTTGTCGGAAAATATTCGGCTGCTTTTGCCGATCGAGCTGTGCGTTGTCAGCGATTGCTGCGTTTATCGCGTTCGAGCCGATCGGTCAATTATATCGCTTTCAGGGAATGACATATGAAAAAGATTCTGGTAATTGAGGACGAGCAAGTAATTCGGGAGAATATTCTCAAACTCCTCAAAGCTGAAGGTTTCGACGTGACGGGTGCATCGAATGGGGCGCAAGGTTTATCTGCGGCGGTGTCAAATCTTCCCGACGTGATTATTTGCGACGTGATGATGCCGGAACTTGACGGATACGGGGTGCTGGCGGCCTTGCGATCGCATCCTGTTACTGCTACAGTACCTTTTGTGTTTCTGACCGGTAAAGCCGAGCGCTCTGAAATGCGGCAAGGTATGGAATTGGGAGCAGATGATTACTTGACTAAGCCTTTTAGTAAAGCTGAACTTGTGGGCGCCATATCCAGCCGCTTGAAAAAACAAGAAGCTTTGGCCCAACAGCAGCATAATTGGCGATCGCAAAGCAGCGAATTGCGCCAAGATGCCGCCGACAAATTAGAGCAAATAAAAACAAGTTTGTGCGGCGCATTGGAACGAAAAGAATTCCAAGTTTACTATCAGCCGCAAATCAACGTCCAGAGCGGTAAAATTATGAGTGCCGAAGCTTTAGTGCGCTGGCTGCATCCCGAAAAAGGGCTAATTTCGCCCGCAGAATTTATTCCGGCTGCCGAAGAAACTGGCTTCATTATACAGTTAGGCGAGTGGGTTTTGGAGACAGCTTGCAGGCAAATGCAAGTTTGGCAAAATGCTGGTTTTTATCTGCAGCAGGTAGCGGTGAATCTATCGCCCGGCCAATTTCACCAACCGGATCTCAGCAGCAGAGTTGCCCAAATTTTAGCGGAAATTGGTTTGTCGCCGAGCAGTTTGGAATTAGAGCTGACAGAAAGTTTGATGGTGGAGGATGCTGCAAGTGCGATCGCCACTTTGCAGCAATTGAAAGATTTGGGAATTTCTATATCTATTGACGATTTTGGCACTGGCTATTCTTCTTTAAGCTATCTGGCGCAATACCCCTTCGATACTTTAAAAATCGACCGCTGTTTCATCAGCAACATCACCGACGGTTGCACAAATGCAGCGATCGTGAAAGCTATTATTGAAATGGCGCACAGTCTCTGCCTTGAGGTAGTTGCCGAAGGAGTGGAGACGGAAGCCGAAAAAGATTTTCTCTGGCGCTACGAGTGCGATGCCATGCAAGGATATTTGTTCAGTCCTCCTTTGCCCGCAGCGGATTTTGAACAGTTACTGGTGGAAGGTAGATAGCAGGTCGCTGAAGTCAATATTTGTGCTAATATCGCTCATAAATATTAGGAAAAATATTAAATTTATGGTTCCTGTGCTGCCGCTAAAAATGAGCATTGTGCAATAATTATTGTGAGATTGCATTTTATGGTAAAATGCAATTGCAGCCAATCGATCGACCGCAAAAACGATCGTTAATTTCCCAATCTAAAAGAGCATGACTTGGATTGCAGCAGCAATTATTGCGGGAGTTACATCTTTTGCCGCCACCAACATCGATGATATTGCGATTTTGATGCTGTTCTTCGCCCAGGTAAATGTTACTTTCCGGCCCAGACATATTGTGTTCGGTCAGTACCTCGGGTTTACAGCAATTATAGCTGCGAGTTTGCCCGGTTTTTTTGGGGGCTTAATCGTGCCGAAAGCTATTATCGGTTTGCTGGGTTTGGTTCCGATCGCGATCGGCATCAGTCACTTAGTCAAGAGAGAAAACGATCGAAATGAGGTACAAGCGGTATCGGGCGAATTCAAGCGCGAATCCAACTCATCTGCGGTGTCAAAACTGGCAAATCTGTTCAACCCCCAAACTTTGAATGTGGCTGCGGTAACAGCGGCTAACGGCGGAGACAATATCGGCATTTATCTGCCGCTGTTTGCTAGCAGCAATTTGCCCAGCTTGATGGTTATTTTGGCAGTTTTCTTTGTGCTGGTAGGTGTTTGGTCTTATGCCGCCTACCGGTTAACTCGCCGCATGGCGATCGCCAAACTTTTAACTCGCTATACTCAAGCTATTGTCCCTTTTGTCTCGATCGGTTTGGGAATATTCATTTTGATCGAAAGCGGTACTTATCGGCTACTGCCAGTCTTTCAATCTCGATAAATATTACTATAGTTTTCGGTGGTTGGCTGTCCACTTCGCAAACCTGGAATACGCTGTATATGACAGGGATCGCCGGATAGCTTGCAAAGCAGTTTTGCCCGAGTCCCGGCGATATTGAAGATTTCAGGTACGAACTGCTCAATCTTCGGTGCGATCGCCGACAATTGAGATGCTACCAAAAACTACCAAAAATTAAGTTCTAACCAAAACAGCACTATGGGAAAACCAACAGGCTTCATCGAATTCTTGCGCGAATTGCCCTCGGAACTCTCACCAGCAGAGAGAGTCCACAACTGGGACGAATTCCACCTCCCGATGGACGAGGACAAACTCCGCAGCCAAGGCGCGCGCTGCATGGACTGCGGCATCCCATTTTGCCACACCGGAAACATGATTAGCGGCATGGCAAGCGGCTGCCCGATCAACAACCTGATTCCCGAATGGAACGACCTAGTATATCGCGGACTCTGGAAAGAAGCCCTAGACAGACTCCACAAAACTAACAACTTCCCCGAATTCACCGGCAGAGTTTGTCCGGCACCCTGCGAAGGCGCTTGCGTGCTCGGCATCAACAACCCGCCCGTGACAATCAAAAACATCGAAGCCTCGATTATCGACAAAGGCTGGGATGAAGGCTGGATTACCCCCGAACCGCCGGCCAAACGCACCGGCAAAAAAATCGCCATCATCGGTTCCGGGCCCGCCGGTTTGTCCGCCGCCGCGCAACTCAACAAAGCCGGTCATTGGGTAACTGTATACGAAAGAGCCGATCGCCCCGGCGGCCTGCTAATGTATGGCATCCCCAACATGAAGCTAGACAAAGAACAAGTCGTGATGCGCCGCCTCAAAGTCCTCGAAGACGAAGGCGTAAAATTTGTCTGCAACACCGAAATCGGCAAAGACTTACCAGCAGAACAACTGCTAAAAGAATACGACTCAGTTGTCCTCTGTACCGGCGCCACCAAACCCCGCGACTTAGGCATCCCAGGGCGGGAATTAAAAGGCGTGCACTTCGCAATGGACTTTTTGACTGCAAACACCAAAGCAGTTTTAGACAAAAGCACAAACGATAACTTCATCTCCGCCGCCGGCAAAGATGTGGTGATTATCGGCGGTGGCGACACCGGCACCGACTGCGTGGGCACCTCCATCCGCCACGGCTGCAACAGCCTCGTACAGCTTGAAATCCTCCCCAAACCGCCCTCCGAACGCGCCGCCAACAATCCCTGGCCCGAATGGCCGAAAGTCTACCGTCTCGACTACGGCCAAGAAGAAGCCGCCGCCAAATTCGGCGACGATCCCCGCGGCTATCTCACCACAGCCACCAAGTTCGAGGGCGACGAAAACGGCAATGTCAAAGCCGTGCACACCGTTGAAGTGGAGTGGGCGAAAAACGAAAAAGGGCAGTTCATTCCCAAACACATCCCCGGTACCGAAAAAGTGTTGCCGGCGCAGCTTGTCTTGCTGGCGATGGGCTTCCTCGGCCCGGAACAGCCGTTGCTGGATGCGATGGGATTGGAACGCGACGCGCGCAGCAACGTGAAAGCCGAGCACGAAAAATATACAACCAGCATTCCGGGAGTTTTCGCGGCCGGTGACTGTCGCCGGGGTCAGAGTTTGGTTGTTTGGGCGATTAACGAAGGGCGCGGCGTGGCCCGCGAGTGCGACCTTTATCTGATGGGCGAGACGGATTTGCCGTAAACAAACATCTGAAATTAGGAAACGGCAGTGCCGTGTCCCTACAATATGTTCGGTAGGGAAACGGCACTGCCGTGTCCTCCATATTATGTCCAAGAGTCCAACCAGAAAAATTATTGATTATCGCATCCTAAACTATTAGTGTGTTCGTGTTGGCGATCGAGATATTTTGTCTGATGTTGACCGCCAGAATTCGCTGAAGTTCGATCGCAGTATCTAGGAAACTTTATCCTTGGCCGGTGGCACAATCCCAATTTTATTTAAACCCGCATCAATATCCTTAAGTAATTTAAAATCATCCTCGGGCAAAAGATTGACAGTTGAATGTTTTTCGAGAAACGAGAATGCTTGCCGAAATTCGCGGGGGCTGCTGTCGATCGCGCCGTCAAAGTGACAAGGTATAATTCTGGCAAAATCCCAACTCGCCACCCGCGATGCCCAATCGAGAGTTTCCCTCGGCGCGCGGTTGAGAATCAATGTCTGCAAAATCGGCGCGACAAACAACCGCCCTCCTCCCCGCAAAGCCTCAAAACAATGTTCCCAACCTTTTTTCCACTTGAAGGGAAACAACCCGAAATAAGCTTTTCTCGAACGTTCAGGGGCTTTGAGGGCGCTGGCAAACACCCCCGACCACGGCGGCACTTCTAGCACGCTGGGGCGAAAATACATGGCAAATAGGGCGATTCTCTGCCATCCTTTCCTGCGGTTTTCGTGGGTATCTTCGACAACATCCCAGGGGCTTTCTTTGGCGTGAAACAGCAGCGGGTAAGAGTCGAGTTGGACGATCGCGGGCGGATTTTCGGGAATCGAAACCGCGGTATCTGTTAGCATCAGAGTGCGCGATCGTTTGTGAAATAGCGCAACTTCGGCAAACCAACCCAAGCGCAGATCGATCGGGCCGAGTACCGCCCAATCAAATTGATCTGCAAGCGCGGTTTCGCTGCTGTCGCAGGGAAGTACAGAGGTGCGATCGCTTGGCAAACCCAACCACGAAAGCGGCAAATTCAGCGGAAAACTCCACTGTTGCGGGGCGACAAACACCTGCGCTTTGGGAAAACACCTCGCAAAGGGGCCGACAAAAACCTTGTGTTCGATGCCAGAAATGGTTGTCAGCAATATATACTTAACTTCTCCGTGCTCCGCTACTAACTCGTTTACCAAGCGGATGCACTCGGGCGTAGGTGCAACGGGGGCGTAGATCAAAAGGCCTTCGGGTTCGAGTTTGATCGCCGTCATCCGAATCGGGACGACTACGTAGAAAATGCCTTGAATTTGGTCAAAAGTCCAGATTGTATCCTTGACTATTTCCTTGCGGATCGTCCGCCGTTTACCGTAGGGATATATGGGGACGATCGGCCAAAAAAGCCAAGAATAGTCCCGATCGTTAATAATTGCTGATTTTGGTATCTCTTCGCCCTCTGCCACTGCGCGACTCCTTGCCGATTTTTTTTTGTATGTGCGATCGAACTATTGTTAGTTATAGATTAATACGCTTGGGTTAAAACTGTTTACTCCGACGAGATCCCCCTAAATCCCCCTTAAGAAGGGGGACTTTGAG
>JAUBOG010000365.1:0-6999 GCA_036700105.1 Microcoleus occultus BM001215583 | reverse complement strand
GGCTAGGGGGGATCGGATTCTACGGGGCCTCATAAAAAATTGGTATTACAGATTTTCGGCCAGCGAAGCCTTGACTCTGTTATTGCAAGTAGCAGCCAAATTATTTTGAGTTTCCGTCCATTTTTCGCTCCCCGGTTCCCGATTATTTAAAACTATTTGATAACCGGTAATGGCAATTTCAATATTGTCCGCTATATTCCCAAGCGGAAACTCACTAATATGAATGCTCAAATTTTCTATCAGAGCGACAAGTGAGTTAATTGTTTCTGGATTTTCGCCATCAAGCAACTTCTGGGATACTTGCTGTAAAACCTCTGCAAAACGGGCATTGAGGAAATGTTCCCGCGCGGCTAGCATGGGGTGAATTACTTTAATGTCGCCGTTGCTATCTTGTTCTGCTTGCAATAATTTTAGGAAAAAATTTGCATACTCTTGGAAGTTTTCACCTTCAGAGTTATTGCTATCTCCGCCATCGTTCATATCGATGAATTGCCCTAGCTGACTTGCCAGATTTCGGAGGAAGTTAGCGCCATTTTCGCCTCCTTGTTCTGCCAAGGTTGATGCTACTAACTCGCAAGTTTCCAAAAATCCGCGATCCAATAATTCTGAGTGATCCTCTAATATCTGCGGTTCTTCTCCGTTGGGGCAATTCAGCAGGGTGTGAATTAATTGCAAATAGGCTTGGGCGCGGTTTTCTTCCATTCTAGGGATTTGTGAATAACACCGGAATTTATTTTAGCATTATTTGTGGGTAGCCAGAAACCGGGTTTTTGAACCGCAGATGATGGCGGATGTACGCTGATGAACGCGGATGAATTTGGAAAAAACCCGTTTTCTTTGATTTTGGTTGTGGGTAAATAGCGAAAAACCGGGTTTTTGCGAGAATATTTGGTGACAGGCGAAGATATGGGAAAAAACCCAGTTCTTTGGATTGGAACCGCAAATTTTCCTGCTAACGCCTAGATAATGCTACCTTTGGCATTAATCTATCCAAAATTTGCTCGATCGCACTTGCAGTCCAATCGATATCAGCTTCGGTTGTTTCCCGTCCCAAACTCAACCGAATGCCGCCCACAGCCATAGTTGGACTGTATCCCATTGCCAATAATATCGGACTCGGAGTCAGTTTGCCGCTGTTGCAAGCAGAACCGGAACTAATGCCAATTCCGGCTAAATTGAGCTGCCGCACTAAGGTTTTGCCCGTCACTTTTTCGGTGTCGCCGTCGGGATAAACAATGCAAAAACTGACGTGGTGCGGGAGCCTGCAATATCGATCGCCGGTTGCGACTAAACTGGGTACGCCGGCTAATCGGTCAAAAAGCCGATCGCGCAATTCAATTAACCTCGCAGTTTCCGCATCCATCTCCTGCGATGCCAATTCAGCCGCCACCCCAAAACCCGCAATTACCGGCACTGCTTGCGTCCCGGAACGCAGTTTCAATTCTTGACCGCCGCCAGTCAATATTGGCGCTAATTCTACACCGGAACGCACGTAAAGCGCCCCCGCACCTTGCGGCCCGTAAAGTTTGTGACTCGACAGCGAAAGCAAGTCTACGGGCAGTTTCTGGACATCGATCCGGAGTCTGCCGGCAACTTGAACAGCATCGGTATGAAACAGGATCTGGCGATCGCGCGCCATCTGTCCCAATGCTTCAATTGGTTGCAGCGTACCAACTTCGCTTTGTCCGTAAATAATCGAAATTAACACTGTATTCGATCGCACTGACTGCTGCAAATCCCAAGGGTGAACTCGCCCAAATTTATCCACTGGTAGGCGCGTCACCTCCCATCCCAATTGTTCGAGTTGCCGCGCGGTTTCTGAAACTGCGGAATGCTCTACGCTAGAGATAATTATGTGCTGCGGCGTCGCATAAAGACGCGCAATCCCCATAATTGCCAAGTTGTCAGATTCAGTGCCGCCAGAAGTAAAAATTATCGATTCCGGTAGCGCATTAATCAGCCCAGCCACCTGCATTCTGGCTAATTCTAAAGCTGTCGCCGCCCTTTGTCCCCACTCGTGCAAACTCGAAGGATTTCCCCACTGTTGAGTGAGGGCTTTGTGCATGGCATCAATTGCTTCTGGACGTGTCGGAGTCGTGGCGCTATGGTCGAGATAAATTTGCATGGCTTTAAATAAGTAATGCTGTTATTGATTAGTTGTTATTTGCTGCTTATTATTGGTCAACAATTAGTATCCTGTCTTCAAACAAACCGAAGTTTTAACAATTATAACATCTGGTTGGGAAAGCTACATAACTAATCACCAATAACTGCTAACTAACTTCCCGGTTTGCAGACGTTGTAATCTTCGTGGGATAAAACTTTTTGAGGGATTAAGAAAGTACCGCAATCTTCACATATCATTCTGTAGTGTCGCCCTACAGGAATACTGACAATCCAACGATTATGACGCAAACGTTTGCCCCCAAAATCTCTGTAATTCTTATTTTCAGCCAAAGCTGCTATAATAGCGCGAGCTTTAGTAACTACAGGATCTGGCAGACCTCTAAGATCGATGATATCTCTGGCAAATGATGCCTCCCTCTCCTGTTTTTTGGTTTGTTTGGCAGCCAGCAGTTGAACGCCGTGCTGATTCGCCACCAGCTCTTGCGTGCAGCGATGGCACGTTTTACCATATCCTTTGTGACCGCACGGAAAAAGTGATTTTCTTTTTGCCATAAAGCAGCAGTATCGGGTTCGATCCACGCCCCTGAATGCTGCTACCCTACCAGTGATGCTTCCGGCATCGAGGCAGTCTTGCAAGACGTAAAATCTATTCCCTTGCATAAATTTAATAGGTTCTAACTTTACATTATCGAATATATTTGAATTATGGGCTGATAAATAACCTCAATAAATTTTAAACTTTTGTGGCTGAACTTTGTGATATTTTACGGCGTTTTTCCTGGTTTTTGCTGGTGACAATCAATCTCGCGGCTTGCGGACAACAGCAGAAAGACTTGCAGAATTTACCTCCGAGTCTGACTCCCTTGCCTCAAGACCCTTTGTTGCAAGTATACTTCAATCAGTCGCTGACTTCTAGTTATACAGAGCCTTACCGCCTGCAAACTAGACCTGGAGATGATTTGGAAAAATTGGTCGCGGAGGCGATCGCAACTGCTGGATCGACGGTAGATGTAGCAGTGCAGGAGTTTCGCTTGCCGGGGATCGCGCGGGTTTTGGCCGATCGGCAGCGATCGGGTATCAAAGTGAGATTAATCGTCGAACATATGTATAATCGCCCCCTGGGGAATTTTTCGGCGCAAGAGTTGGCGAAATTGCCGGAAAGAGAGCGATCTCGCTACCAAGAATTTGTGCTGCTTGCCGATACCAATAAAGACGGCAAATTAAGTGCAGATGAAATTCAGAAAAACGATGCTTTGCTGATTGTCAAAAATGCGGGCATTCCAATAATAGACGATACTGCTGACGGTTCTAAAGGCAGCGGTTTGATGCACCACAAATTTGCCGTAATTGATAATAAAACTGTAATTGTAACTTCGGCTAATTTTACAACCAGCGATGTGCACGGCGATTTCAAAACAGCAGCAAGTCGCGGCAACGCTAACAATTTGCTCGCCCTTGATAATCCTCGATTAGCACAACTATTCACTCAAGAATTTAACATCATGTGGGGCGACGGCCCGGGAGGCAAACCAGACAGCAAGTTTGGCATTAAAAAGCCATTTCGTCCAGTCCAAAAAGTCAGAGTAGGCGATGCGACTGTGGCGGTGCAATTTTCGCCTACTTCCCAGACTTTACCTTGGGAAAAAAGCGTCAACAGTTTGATCGATCGCAAATTGGGCAGTGCGAAAAAGTCGGTTGATTTGGCACTGTTTGTATTTTCGGCTCAGCGGTTGGCAAATACTCTGGAAATTGAGGCTAGGCGGGGAGTTGCAGTGCGAGCTTTAATTGACTCAAATTTTATTTATCGCTCTTACAGTGAAGGGCTGGATATGATGGGGGCGACTTTGATTGATAATTGCCAATTGGAAGCTGACAATCGCCCTTGGAAAAAGCCGCTGACGACGGTGGGAGTGCCACAGTTACCAATGGGCGATCGCCTGCACCACAAATTCGGCATTGTAGACGGAAATACTGTGATTGCAGGCTCTCACAACTGGAGCGAAGCTGCAAATCACGGGAATGATGAGACGTTATTGGCGATCGACAGTCCCGCAGTTGCGGCCCATTTTGAGCGGGAGTTCGATCGGCTTTACCAAGGTGCAATTTTGGGCATTCCTCCCAGAATAAAACAGAGAATTGATGCTCGAAAAAAAGAGTGCGAGTCCGTGCAAGCAGCATCAAAATCGGCAACAGTAGCTGGGGAAAATGTAGCAGCTAAACCTCTAATTGTTGATGCAAAGAAGTTAGTTAATTTGAATACAGCAACTGTTCCAGAATTGGAGACTTTGCCCGGAGTTGGCCCGAAGCTGGCCGAGAAAATTGTGGCTGCCAGAAAACAGCAACCTTTCACCTCTTTGGACGATGCGGCGCGGGTTCAGGGCGTGGGTGACAAGCTTTTAGACAGGTGGCGCGATCGCGTAACATGGTAATTAAGTTTGCAGTTAGATCGTCGCAAAAAACCATAGAATATCGGGAATTTTCGGGGCAGATTTCACCAACAATAAGCGCCTGTAATTAATAATTTCGTAAACCCGCCCTCACTCACCCAACTAAGAGTGTAAAATTAATTCAGAGAACTCAAACCGGAGCGCAGATAAATATGTCTCAGTCTGTTTTACCTGTTTCGGAAACCGATCGAGTTGATGCTTCGCCAACCTTAACTTTTGCAGAATATCTGGTTTATGAGGGAGAACCTGACGTTCTCTACGAACTTCACAGGGGAAAATTAATACCGATGGCAGCAGCAACGGCTTTACACGCAAGCATCTGCGAATTCTTAGTTTACATATTGCAGCGTTATCTCGCCGAACGCAATCTCGACTTAGTAGCAAAAACTAATGTGGGAGTGAGAACGGAAGAGAATTCTTCGCGCATTCCCGATGTGATTGTTTGCACTCAAAGTCTTTGGGAACAACTGCTGGCGAGGCCTGGTGCTGGTGTTTTCGATTTAGATGAAACTCCGGTATTAATTGTTGAAGTTGTCAGCCAAAACGAGCGTCAAGATTACGTTACCAAAAGAGCGGAATACGAAAATGCTGGAGTGCCGGAATATTGGATGGCTGACCCCAAACCCAACCGGAATAGGGTTAGGATTGTAAGTTTGCCGGAAAATGAAACTGCTTACGAGCAAGCGAATTTTGTACCCGGCCAAAACATCGTATCTTTGCAGTTTCCCGATTTGGTTTTATCGGTGGATCAAATCCTGTCTCCGCCACTTGTCGAAGATTTAATCAGACAAGAACAATCTCGATTGCAGCAGGCTGACAGACTGGCTGCGCGCTTGCGGGAGATGGGAATAGACCCCGATTCTATTTAGCACAGTTCAGGACTCACTATCAACCTAAAAAACCCGGTTTCTCGCGAGCGTCGTTAACCTAAAATGACACAAATACGTTAATAAACCGGGTTTTTGCCTAATTCCTAAATTAGATCGAACATGACTTATGCACTCCGACTAAAGCTGTATAGTAGGGTGCGTCGCCACCCTTAACTTCTAAAGGCGAGCGACAATTTATGAGCGACGCACCTTACTCTTACCCTATGAGCGCAAACAAAGCAAACACTCATCAAAGAATTGCAACTCTTTGGAGAATTGGTATAAAATTGAGTTTTTGTAGAACAGGCCGAAAAGCCTGTTCTCAAAAATGCTTTAAGTAATTGGATGAAAGTAAAAAGCCGCTCCCAATACGACATATGTTGCTAACAGCAGCACTCCTTCGAGCCAATTCGATCGCCCGTCGAGACTGATTAAATTGGCGATTGTAACTGCGATCGCCACTGCAACCACTTCAAAAGGATTAAAATTCAAATCCATCGGCTGATCTATCACCAATCCGATAATCACCAAAATCGGAGCCACCAACAAAGCCACTAACAAACTCGAACCCATCGCCACCGAAACAGACAAATCCATATTGTTTTTCAGTGCTACTCCTACCGCCGTTACGTATTCCGCCGCGCCGCCAACAATCGGCAACAGAATTACGCCTGTAAATAGCGGTGTCAGTCCCAATCCTTTGGTAGTTTCTTCCACAACTCCGACAAATATTTCTGACTCAAAAGCAACAGCAACAGTTGAGATAATTAATACCCCTACCCACAGCCACAAATTCGGCTTGTGTGTAGATTCTGCTGCGGTATTTTCCGAAATTTCTGACTCTAATTCTACCAAGCCGACATCGTAAAGATAGCTGTGAGTTTTCAAGGAAAATAGCAGCGTTAGAGCGTAAACTGCAATCATGACGATCGCCGTTATCAGAGAAAGATTCTCAATGGCTGAGGGTTCGACTCCATTTGAAGTGTAAATTACCGTGGTCGGCAGCAGAATTGCAATCACTGCCAGAGTCATGGTGGAACCGTTCACCCGGGCGATAATCGGTTTAAATTCCTGTTCTTTGTAGCGGATTCCTCCTAGCAGCATGGAAAGTCCCATGACTAAAAGCAAGTTGCTGATAATTGTGCCTGTAATGCTGGCTTTTACAATGTCAATCAATCCGGCTTTTAGGGCAACTATGGCAATAATTAATTCTGTAGCATTGCCGAAGATTGCATTTAGCAAGCCGCCGATGGATGGCCCAGTGACGATCGCCACTTCTTCTGTTGCAGTGCTCAACCAAATCGCTAGAGGTACGATACCTAAAGCGGATGTGATGAAAACTGTCAGCGCGCCCCAGTGCAAATACTCAGCCGCGATAGAAATCGGGATGAAAATTAACAATGCTATGGAAAGAATTTTTTTGATTGACATAGGAACTCGGATGGTGTATTGAAGGGTGAGGTCGTTTCCGGTTGCATCGGAATTATACCGAGGACACGGCAGTGCCATGTCCCTACAATTAATGGGTAGGGACACGGCACTGCCGTGTCCTCGGT
>JAUBOG010000364.1:0-7042 GCA_036700105.1 Microcoleus occultus BM001215583 | reverse complement strand
CCCCCCTTAATAAGGGGGGGACAAGAGTTAACTCAAAGTCCCCCTTCTTAAGGGGGATTTAGGGGGATCGGGATATGTGCAACGACCCATTAAATTGGTATTACATCAAGTGCGATCGAATCCGTTGCCGAACTTGCTGCGGCATTACTTAAGTTCCAAGGATTTCATCATGGTTTCAGCCGTTTTTATATATTCCGAATACTCGGTTTTTTCTGCCGTGTAAGTAAGCACATAAGCCTTATTATTCATTAACGTCCAGGTTTGCATTTTTTTCGTATTGGTTTCTCCGTCTTTCGCATCAAAAATTACTAGATGACCGGGATTATTTGCCAGAGTTTTTGAAGTTTCTTCTAAAATTTTAACATCAGCCGTCTTAATTTGATTTACCGACTGCTTGTTGTACTCGTCTAGCGACATCGGTTTTGCCAAAGGTTCTATGCTGACCGTCATTTCTTCTTGAAAAGAATCAGCGCTGTTCTTTTTAGGGGCTCTAAATACAACCACATCGGGACTGGTCGGGTTTTGCAATTCTTGTTTTTCCCATTTTTCAGGATACTTGATTTGAAACTGATTTTCGGAATTTTGATAAGTTAAGAAATTTTCAACTTTTGTTTTAGAAAAATTGTGAATTGCGAAGGCGGAAACTGCGATCGCCCCAGCAACTCCCGCCCCAATTAAAGCTTGCTTTCCTCCCAAAGCAAATCCAGGAGTTTTGTTCGTGGTAATCCCAGATTTCGGTCGAGAAACCATTTTAGCCAAACGCTGCAACAAAACTTGCGTATCTTTCGGCCTGTCTTTAGGAAAATAAGCCATCAAATCGTCTATCAAATCTGCTAGCGGCTTCGAGGTTTGAATCGCCACATTCCGCCAAATCAATTTTCCCGATCGCGAATCTTCCTGCAAATTTATCGGTTGTTGAGCCGTTAACAAATAGACAAAAGTCCGCCCCATAGCAAAAAAATCAGAACGCGGCTCAGCTTTGCCTTTCTTTTGTTCTTCAGGAGTGTACCCCGCTGAAGAAATTCTTGTCACCTCTCCAGTTGCTCTCTGAATAGTTTCTGTAACTTCCCGCACCGCCCCAAAATCAATTAAAACTAATTTTCCGTTCGGCCGGAGCATGATATTCTGCGGCTTGATATCGCGGTGAAAATAATTTTGATTGTGAACCAGATTCAAAATTTCTGTTAATTGTGTCAGCCAGTCGATCGCTTGTTCCGAAGTTATAGGTCGATGGTTCTGAATTTCCAGCCACTTCAGCAAGTCCTGACCTTCAATTTTCTCCATTGCCAGACAGTGCAGGGAGTTGGCGGTATTATTAGGCTTAAAAGTAAAATAGCCGTCGGCTTCTACTGCTGGAAGTCCGGGATGTCTCAGCCGCTGAAGAACATTAGCTTCTTTTTGGAACAGTTCCACTCCTTTGGGTTCGGTGTAGGTGAGAACTTTTAAAACTTTCCGAGTACCGTCTCTATCTCGAACTTCAAAAGTTTTGCCAAATCCTCCTTCTCCCAGAGGTGTAATTACCCGATAGCGTTCGTCTATTAACAACTTTGAGCCGCAGCTTTGGCAAAAGTTGATCGTGGGAAGATTTTCTGGATGGCGGCAGTTGGGATTAATGCAGTAGCTCATGGTAGGGAGGAATTAGCTTGGTAGAAATAATATCTCGTGCCAAAGCAGCTTCCTGAAAGCTATCGGAATTGAGGATAGCTTGGAATTAGTGCGGTGCTTGTCAGCATTGATTATTAAACATGATATAACATTACTCATGTTTTGAATACTCAATTCTCGCACAATCTAAAACCTAAAATCTAAAACTTAAAATTCTATGACAGCTCAAACCCATAAGAAAACAAACTTAATCCCCAGCCCCTATTTAGAAATCGACCATCAGGGCGAGGTTTTGCGCTTTTTTCTGACAAAGAGCGAACACGTACTGGGACGCGATCCCCACAAAGCTGACTTGCTGGTGCCTCAAGATTGGGAGAAGCTGTCGAGATGTCAAGCGATTTTGCGCCAAGAAGGAGACGACTACCGCATCTACGATGGCGATGGGATCAAACCCAGCAGTCGAGGGTTATTTGTACTTCCTGCTGAAACTCCTGTAACTCCCGATAGAGGCTGCATTTTGCAGCACGGAATCGAGTTGCGGATTGGTACAGATTTGAGAAATCCGGTGCGGGTGACTTATTTCAATCCCGGAAGTCCGTCGCTGGCGAGTTTGGGATCGCGGGAGTCTGTGTCTCTGCAAAATCGATCGGTTGTCTTGGGGCGCGATCGCACTTCTACCCTACAGTTAAATTCGCCGATCGTTTCCCGCAGCCACTGCACCATCGAAGCCAACAAACGCGGAGACTACATTCTCACAGACACCAGCAGTAACGGCGTGTTTATTAACGGCAAACGCATCAAAAAATCCGCTATTTTGACAGAAGGTGCAAAAATTCGCATCGGCCCTTTTCTGCTGATTTATCAAAAAGAAGAATTAACAGTTATCGATCCCGGAAATGCGATACGTTTAGAAGCAATTAACTTAGTCCGACCTTTCGTAAACGATATTTCCCTAGTAATTGAACCCGGACAGTTAGTGGCCTTAGTCGGCGGTAGCGGTGCAGGCAAATCCACCTTGATGCGAACTTTGCTGGGGATTGAAACCACAAAACGCGGTGCAGTCTACGTCAACGGCGAGGAACTGCGGAAAAACTTTGAATGCTACAGTTCTTTAATCGGTTACGTGCCGCAAGATGATGTCGTTCACGGCGAATTGACAGTCGCAGAAGCCCTGACTTACGCAATTAAATTGCGGTTGCCGCCCGATGCCGATGTCGAGCAAGTTTTGACAAAAACGCTGACAGATATTGATATGCTGTCGAAGCGGGATACTTTTGTGAAAAACCTCAGCGGCGGACAGAGAAAGCGGGTGAGTATCGGCGTCGAATTGCTGGCAGATCCCAAGTTATTTTTCCTAGACGAACCGACTTCAGGACTCGATCCGGGGTTGGACAAAAAGATGATGGAACTGCTGCGAAATTTGGCAAAGACAGGCCGGACTGTGGTTTTGGTAACGCACGCAACGGCCAATGTCAATATGTGCGATCGGCTAGTTTTTCTCGGCCGCAATGGCTACCTTTGTTACTTCGGTCCGCCCGCAGAAGCCGCCAATTTCTTTGGAGTGAATCAATCAGATTTTGCCAACATTTACAACGAGCTAGAAATAAGCGAAAATGTTATCAAAGACTGGGCGAACAAATACCGAAATTCCGCTTATTACCAGCGCTATATTGACACTCCCCTGAGTCCGAAAGCACCTCAAAAACAAGCTCCTCCCGTCCAACTTCCCCAACCGGCCAGAGTTTCCCCCCTCAAACAACTGTTATTAATCGCCCAGCGCTATTTTCAGCTAACTTTGCGCGACCCGGTTAATGTGGGTTTGGGATTGTTAACTGCCGCCGTCTGCCCGATTTTGCTAGCCGGAATTAAAGATGTAGAGCCATTAGTTACGGGTACAGAAGATGACCCAGCACTGGCTTTTTTAGCGCTGCGAATTTTGTTTGTTTTCACTTCTGCGGCTATTTGGGTAGGTTTGTCAAGTTCTCTGCAAGAAATTGTCAAAGAATCGGCAATTTATCAGCGGGAAAGATTGGTAAATTTAGGTTTGCTGCCCTATGTCGGTTCCAAGTTTCTGGTGTTGGGAGGATTAGCATTGCTGCAAACGCTGCTGATGACAGCGGTAATTTTAATTGGATTTAAACAGCCGAATCCCGATACAATTGCTTGGCCGCTGGGTTTGGGAATTACTGTATTTTTAACGCTGTTGGCCAGCATGAGTTTGGGATTGATGGTATCGGCGTTTGTGAAGAATGGCAGTCAGGCCAACAGTGCTTTGCCTTTGTTATTAGTGCCGCAAATTATTTTTTCGGGAGTCCTCTTCAGCCTGGGAAGTTTGTTTAAAATCGAGAAAATCGGTCAGTATCTGTCGTGGTTGACGGTCAGCCGCTGGTCTGTGGGCGCTTACGGTAGCTTGGTGAATGTGAACGCGATGGTGCCAAAGCCGATCGAATTGCCCGATCGAACAATCTTACCGCAGCTCTTTGAAAAAAGTGCAGTCTACGAACCGACATGGCAAAACTTAGCTCTGAATTGGGGAATTTTAGGCTTGCACGCAGCAGTTTATTTGACCGCAACTTTGCTATTGCAGAAGCGGAAAGATATTTTTAAATAACGCAGGAAACTGCTATGTCTTTTTAGTCCGCGCAGGCGGACTTTGTTTATGTATAAGCGATTTCAATCGCCGAGTTATTCTTCAACTTCTGAGGAGATAGTACAATGGATAAGCTAGAAAAATATCGGCAGATTGTTCAAAAAATTGTAGCCGCTCACGGACAGTATAAATCCAGTCAGCCAGAAATTGAAAGTCTGACAATTTGCGATCGACAAAAGGATAACTATTTATTGATGGGTGCAGGATGGAATCAAACAGGCAGAGTTCACAATATTGTTTTGCACCTCCGCATTCGCCAAGGGAAGATTTGGATTGAATGGGATGGAATTGAGGAAGGAGTGACTCAAGAATTGCTAGAAGCTGGAGTTTTACCCGAGGATATCGTGCTGGCTTTTTATCCTCCTGAAATGCGGGTTAATACCGGGTTTGCAGTTGCTTAATATCAAACCAAATCCGAGTCTAATACTCCTTGTGTGTGTAACGACAGATTTCAACGCGGGAGACTACAGGAGAGAACCGACAACCAAAAGACATCTCCCATAATTATTGTGGAACAGGCATCTTGCCTGTTCTTCAAAGCCTTTTTAGGAGATGTCTAAAGCAACGCGAAAACCGATAGTCCAGTGCACGCAGTGGAAGTTCGTCGCGAACCAGTCACGATCGGCACTGCGGCAATTGAGCCCATAGGAGCTCCAGGAACCGCCACGTATCACTCGCCAATTATCTGTGCCATTGTCCCAGGAACTTCCGTCAGTTGGTGCGCCATTATAGTTTTTGTGCCACGTATCGCTGCACCACTCCCAAACATTGCCGTGCATATCGTACAGTCCAAAAGCATTGGGGGGAAAACTCCCGACATCGGTTGTTTCTCGGCGGGAAAGCCCTTTGGGGGCGTTTGCGTAGGGGTAGTCTCCGTCATAGTTGACTAATTCCGGGGTAATGGTTTCCCCAAAATGAAATGGGGTTGTAGTTCCCGCACGACAGGCGTATTCCCATTCTGCTTCACTCAGGAGGCGATAGTTTTTCCCGGTTTTTTGCGAGAGATTGGCACAGAAGTTGACGGCAGTCCACCACAATATAGTTTCTTCAGGACGTTTTTCGCCTTTGAATTGTGATGAGTTGTATCCTCCCCTTCCTTGCAACTGTACTTGGGCGATCGGGTATTTGCTAGCAAAAAAAGCCGGTACTGTTACTTGATGCTGAGGACTTTCGCTATCATGTTTACCTTCTTCGTTTTTGGGGCAACCCATCATAAATGTACCACCGGGAATGTAAACCATTTCCAGTGCAATTGAGTTACCTAAGTCTTCAGGAAAAAAGCGAGGAAAGGACTTACTGCGACTGTTTTCTTTTCCTGTAACATCTACTGTGATGATCTCAAAGTCAAATGTAGGGAGATAGTCTTGGGGGAAATGTGGTTTAAGTTTTAAGTCATCCCTATCTTTCAGTAGTGAATAGGCAGCTAACTTTACCTGCATTGACTCATCATGCAATGCTCCAATTATCAAATCTAACCCTGCTTCTCCATATTTCAATGCTTCAGAGAGTGCGGCGATTCTAACTTCGACATCGGGCGAGGCCAAGCGGCTTTTAACGCCAGGGATGCCTCCGAGTACCGCAGCATTGACCGGAATTGAATTTTGGCCACCTTTGACTGCATCGTATTCTCTAGGTTCATTTTGATTGTCTGACATAATTTCAACCAGGGACTTTTGCTAGTCGATCCGGCTGCAAGGTTGGCATCGCGAGCAATTCCTCAACTGAGAAAGGTTGGGGCTGAGGAATTGCAGCTTCAGCGTCCATGAGCTCTTTCATTTTATCAAAAATCAAAACAGCTTCTGTTTCTCCGTCAGTGAGTTTTTCGTAAAAATTAGGTAGTCAAACCAATGCTCAAAAGCAATCTCTAACAAACCGTTAGTTGCTAATTGCACTTGCCAGTACCGAGAATATCTGGCATCGACTATTTCAAATAAGGGAGCTGGATTGTGTATGGGATAATAAGTATACCGCTCGTCGCAAATACAGTACGATAAATTACCTTGCCATTGGGAGATAGCATAGACAATATACTCTTTACCTACTATCAGTTTAAATTCAGTTTCTTTTGTCATGTCTAACGGCGGATTTAGGTAGCTTTCGGGTAGATAAGCTCCTTTGTTGGCAATGCAGCGAATCTTCATAATCTAAAAAACAGGCTTGTTTTAATTGTACGATCGGGCTGTTATATCATTTCCGTTTAATTCAGAATTGTATCTAATGAAGTTCTGTAGATACCGAGCGCGTGCGTCGCTGTCGATAATCTGCGGCTCGGCTTGAAAATCTCGTAGCGACGCACCCTACAAATATTTAATCTACCAAATCGTCTAAGGAAAGCTTCAAGAGGTCGCACAATGCTTTCGTCTGTTCGAGATAGAGTTTTGGAATATGTCGGCCTGCTTCCCAATTTTTCACGGTAGTTACAGTCACGCGCAATTCATCAGCAACTTGCTGCTGCGTCAAAGAAAGCGATTGGCGTCGCTGTTTGAGTTTTTCTCCCACACTACTCATTCACTGTACCGATTTCAGAATTCCTATGGTTAACTTCACTTAACCAAAAATTGTCCGTAGTATGAGAGGAGAACATCACATTCGTCAGAAAGCCAGTGCGTCCCGGCTACCAACCTATCAGCACTGGCTCTGGCTCCCATACGTATGGAGACAAGTTCATTATGCCTCAATACGGTTTACTTAAGGGTTGGGAGGCTTTAAAATGTTAAAAACAGGAGGATTAGTTTTTATTCCAGTACCTCTGTGTTTGACTTTTTTGGATTTAAACTTTGAAACAGG
>JAUBOG010000363.1:0-7043 GCA_036700105.1 Microcoleus occultus BM001215583 | reverse complement strand
GGCAGTGCCGTTTCCCTACCGCGATTAATTGTAGGGAAACGTCACTGCCGTTTCCGGGCTGCGAGTAATATTAATAATTCCGATGCTACCGGATTTGATTGTTACTCAAAACTCTCACCAATGACAGCTCAAAACTATTGAGAGTTACGCAGCGCTGTTTTTTCGCGATCGATCTTTAAAATCAACACGCCCAAAGGCGGCAAACAAAGATCGATCGAATAAGGACTGTTGTGGAACCACCACTCATCAGTCCACTTGCCTCCCAGATTCCCCATATTGCTGCCGCCGTACTCCCGCGCGTCGCTGTTGAACAACTCCGTATAGAAACCCGGTTCCGGCACTCCTACGCGATAGTGAGAGTGCGGCTGCGGCGTAAAATTGCACACCGTCACCACAAACTCATCGCCATCCTTCTCGCGGCGCACAAAGGCCACCACGCTGTGCCGGTTGTCGCTGCAATCAATCCACTCAAACCCTTCCTCAGCAAAATCTTGACTGTAAAGTGCCGTTTGGCTGCGGTACAAATGGTTTAAATCCTTAAAAAACAGCTTCAACTTTTGGTGCGGATCGAATTGCAGCAACTGCCACTCCAAATCGCCCCAAACGTTCCACTCTTGCCACTGGCCGAACTCCATCCCCATAAACATCGTTTTCTTGCCTGGATGGGCAAACATAAAAGTAAACAAACACCGCACGTTTGCAAACTTTTGCCATTCGTCCCCCGGCATTTTGCCGATGATGTGGGCCTTGCCGTGGACTACCTCATCGTGGGACAAAGCCAGCATGAAATTCTCGCTGTGGTTGTACCACATACTGAAAGTGATGTTGTTCTGGTGGAACTGGCGAAACCACGGGTCCATGTGGTAGTAGTCGAGCATATCGTGCATCCAACCCATGTTCCACTTCAGGTTGAAGCCCAAACCGCCTACATAGGTCGGCCAAGATACCATCGGCCAAGAGGTAGATTCTTCGGCGATCGACAGTGCCCCCGGGAAATAGCTAAAAATGACGTGATTCGCCTGACGCAGAAAATCGGCCGCCTCGATATTTTCGCGGCCGCCGTACTGGTTGGTCAGCCATTCTCCGGGTTCGCGGCAGTAATCCAAATACAGCATCGAGGCTACGGCATCTACGCGAATCCCGTCGATGTGATACTTGTCAAACCAGAACAGAGCGTTTGATACTAGGAAATTCCGCACTTCGTTGCGGCCGTAGTTAAATACTAGGGTGCCCCACTCTTTGTGTTCGCCCTTGCGGGGATCGGCGTGTTCGTACAAGTGAGTTCCGTCAAAGAAAGCCAAACCGTGGCCGTCTTTGGGGAAATGGCCCGGCACCCAGTCCACGAGTACGCCAATCCCTGCGGCGTGGCACTCGTCAACAAAATACATGAAATCTTCAGGTGTGCCGTAGCGGGAAGTTGGCGCGAAATACCCGGTTACTTGATAGCCCCAGGAACCGTCGAAAGGATGTTCGGCGATGGGCAGCATTTCGATGTGGGTGAATCCCAAATCTTTGACGTAGGGAATCAGCTTCGCGGCTAATTCCCGATAAGTCAGAAACCGCGCCCCTGGTTTGAGTTCTGAAACTTGCACTGCGGGTTCTATTTCCCCGTTTGGCAGCACCGAGGGTTCGTCGCTGCTGGCGTGCAGCCAAGAACCGATGTGGCATTCGTAAACCGAAACCGGCTGCGTCAGTTGGTCTGTGTGCCGCCGCTGTTCGATCCAAGCGCTGTCGTGCCAAGTGTAGGTATTTAAGTCGGTGACAATTGAGGCTGTTTTGGGCCGCACCTCTTGCTGGAAACCGTAAGGGTCGGACTTTTCATAGGGATGCCCGTCTTGGTTTTTCACTTCGTATTTGTAGTGAGTTCCCACGAGTAGCCCCGGAATAAATAATTCCCAGATCCCGTTTTGGGATTTCCGCATCTGATGTTTGCGGCCGTCCCAATAGTTGAAATCTCCTAAAACTGAAACGTTCCGGGCATTGGGAGCCCAAACGGCAAAATATACTCCTGTGATGCCGTCTACTTCGGTGAAGTGCGCCCCCAGTTTTTCGTAAATCCGGTGGTGGTTGCCTTCTGAGAATAGGTGCAGGTCGAATTCTGTGAGTTTGGGCGATCGAAAGGCGTAGGGATCGTAGATGAAGCGCTCGTGTTCTCCTTCTTTGACCCGCAGTTGATAGTTTGCTAGTTCTGGGGTCTCGATCGTACATTCAAAAAAGTGAGGGTGATGCCCTGATTTCATCGGGTATTCGGCCCTGGCCTCCGGCAAAACTACCGATACCGCATCCGCATTGGGCAGATAAGCTCGGACGGCCCAGACTTGTTTGCCATTTTCTTCGATCGAGTGCGGGCCAAGCACTTCAAATGGATCGTGATGCCGATTTCCAACAATCCGGTCAATCTGTTCAAAGGGGACGGTCGCGGGCATAAAACTACTTACCTCAATCTTTTAACTAAATGGCTTTCTAAACCTAAAGCGACGCTGCGCTTTACATTTGGATACATTTTTGATTGCTAATCCTACACTGAATTAGGATGATTTTGCTTGCCGCGGCTCCACCGCGCGCCCAACTCTGCCGCACAGCAGGCAATGTGATTGCCTGCTGTGCGGCTGCGGTGCTGGGGTTTTACGGCTAAGGGCTAACATCTCAAGTATAGAAATATTAAAACAATTTGAATAATTTATATTTTCCCTAAAATATCGTTGACTTTTTTTAATTTGTGTGATATACAAGCCTTTGAAAAACTGTTGTAGAGCGGCCAACTCTGTGACGCATCCAGTGTCTGAGTTTTTGGAAGAACCTAACGATCTTTAATAGCTGGAGTTTTCAGGCATTGCCGGCCCCAGAACGGTCAACTTTAAAATCGGGCGAGGCTGGGTTTGCGTGCAAAATAGGTAAGTAAATTTGAGCAATGCACGCCTAACCAGCAAAAATCGTCAATGCTGCCCTCACGAGCGAATCAAAGCTCAAGGATTCAGCAGCGCGGCAGCAATAATATCGACCGCGCTCGAGGATTCGCTGGCTGAGTAAGTACCGCGATTATCCTGCAGGCGACGGTGCAACATTTCTCAACCAGCACTAGGGCGCAATTCGCCGAGTTTTGGGTCCGATCGGGTTGATGCCGACTGAGGACGCTCTAGTTGAATCACTAACTCGCTCAAAACAGACAGGTGAATTTGCTCGTCGGTGCCGGCGCGAAACTGGCAGTCCGCGAATCGAGTCGCAAGGCCGATGGTTTCATCCAACCCGTCTTCGACTGCGGCAACCTCAGCTTGCAAACTTTCTGCTGCGGGCAATAGTTGGGGAGCAATCGAGACTCGATCGAGTGCAAGATTTGCGTCGAGTCTGCGATCGCCGGAGGTCGATCGGGCGAGTTAAGGCATCAGTACCGGTACTGTCCTCGCAACCAAGCGAATCATCGGACGTACTGAACTTTAGTAACAGGATCGTACACAACTAAGACCCAACTTTTGGCCTAGACCCATGAGGTGAAAAATGCCACGAGGCAACCATTTTCCACCCCCGGGCTAGGCTGGTTGGCCTCCGACTCCGGAATAGCCCCAGTTAGGGAGACTTTTTAGGAGAAGGGGAACCAGCTCCGCCTGCAGCCGGAGACTTTTCAGCTCCCGGAGAGGCTTTTGGAGATTCCTTCGGCGCTGGGGAAGAAACAGGGGGAGTAGTAGTAGTCCCAGTGCCGCCAGCACCGCCCGGAGTGGGGCTAGAACCACCGCCACCGCCGGCATCACCTCCGCAGGCGCCGAGGGCTGCTGCCAAGCCCACTACCAAAGTCAAACGAATTAATCCCTTGTTCATAAAAACTCCTTAACATTGAAAACCCATCGCAAGGAAGGGAATAGTGTACTTGAGAACAATGCTGGCACGAATAGATCAACGATTCGCTCGTTGATTACAATACTGCATTTATTAATAAATTTCACATGGATTATCCCTAACCGGCAAACATTTCTTTTTTTTTTGCAAATCCTGAAGTCAAAGTGACCGGTGGTAGGATGGGTTGGTTGGCTTGTGAGGTATCTTTGGTAAGGATAACCGATCGAACTGGCGATGGCCGCCACGGGCGATCGCCGCCAAAAAAAACTTCTAACTTCAATCAAGCTGAAGCTGCTCCACTTTACGTATTGGTGAACTCTATGACCGCTGCTATCAGATCCCCGGATTCTCCCCGCTCCCGATCGACCCGCAAGCCGGCTGCTGGCCCGGCCCGCGAGAGCAAAGTTACTTCTATTTCCCGAGCTAGGCGGGCGAAGCACGGGCCCCAATTGCCCAAATACTCGGCAGCAGAGGAACAGGCTGGGGCTGGCGCGGAAACATCGGTGCTGAAAGTGATGCCCGATCGGCAGCGGCATCCCGTATGGCTGCGATCGCTTTTGCGGGTGGAGCGCGCCTCCTGTGCGGCGGCGGTGCTGCTTTTGGGCGGTGCTCTGACCCTCTACGGTTTGACTGTCTACAGCGAGCAGCGCTGGAGTCAAGAGTATCAAAAGCTGGAAACTCTGCGCCTCCGAGAACAGCAGTTGAGTGCTGCTAGCGAAGTTTTGAAACACCAACTTGCTAAAGAAGCCCAGAATCCAGAAACTGGTTTGGCTCCGCAAAAGCCTGCTGATACGATTTTTTTGGCGCCGGCTCCAGAGCGCCGAGTGCCGACGGCGGCGGTGCCAAATTCCTCGCCCGCGATCGAGAATCGAGACGGTGTGGAAGCGCCGCTGGGCTATTGAGGAGCCAGCGCCCTCGTCCGAGCGGGAGAGTGGCCGAGAACCCCGAGAATTTGAGGGTATGGCAGAAGGCAGAAGGAACAGTTCGCGATCGTCGCACTCTCCCCCTCCTGAAACCGGGTTTTTTAGCAAAATACAGAGGTTGCAGCCTGCAGATTCGATGCAAAACCCGGTTTCAAGGCCTCGATGCCCGAGTCCGCAGGCAGAAGGAACCGACTGCTTGTGTTTGGTGCAATTAAGCAGTGCCTGACGCTCCGGGCGGTTGCTATAAAATCTAAAATCTAAAACGATCTAACTTGCTTTTAATTTTTAATTTTATGAGCTATGACCCCCGCTTTGACCGCTACAGATCGCCGAATTTCAAAGGCCCAAAATCCTGGGCCGATCGCCCTTGGCGGGGCAAGCAAACTAAACCCAGAGAGTACGCTGCAGCGACGCGGCAAGCTCTGCCACCTCAGTCGCGTTTAAAACGCAGCAAGTTTCGCTTGTGGGCTGTGTGGGCTGTGTTGATGCTGGGGGGGCTGGGGCTGGCTGTGAATTTGTTTTATTTGCAGGTGACGCGGGCTCCGGCGCTGCGCAAACAGGCCCAGCAGCAGCAAACTCTCAAGTCTAAACCGTTTGTGCCGAGACGCTCGATCGTTGACCGCAGGGGGAATGTTTTGGCGATCGACCGACAGGTGTACACGCTCTACGCTCACCCGAAGTTGTTCAATCACTCTAAGGCTGATATTGCGGCTTTATTGGCTCCGATGCTGCCGGTAGAACTGAGCCCGGGGAATACGCCGGAAACTGAATTGCTGCGCAGGTTTAATTTGGGTGAAAGCGGTATTACGATTGCGGATTCTTTGGCTCAAGAGGTTGCCGATCGCGTGGGGCGGATGCAAATTAAAGATAGTCCGGTGGATGGGCTGGAGTTGGTGCGCCAGCAGCAGCGTTTTTACCCGCAGCAGGAGCTGGCGGCTGATATCCTCGGTTATGTGGATGGGGAACGGAAGGGACAGGCTGGGGTGGAATACAGCCAGCAGGATTTGCTGGAACGATCGATGCCGTCGATTCAATTTAGCCGCTCGATCGAGGGAAATTGGCTTCCCGATCGGCTGACGGCCGGTTTTGTGCAGCTTGATGATTTGAAATTGCAATTGACGATCGACAGTCGCTTGCAGCGGGCGGCCCGGATGGCTCTCAAGGACAAAATGAAGGAACACGGGGCGAAACGGGGCACGGTGATTGTGATGGATGCCCGTAACGGGGAATTGCTGTCGGTGGTGGCAGAACCTTCCTATGACCCGAATCAATATTTTAATTTTGATTTGTCGCGCTATAAAAATTGGGCTGTGACTGATGTTTACGAGCCTGGTTCGACTTTTAAAGCGATTAATGTGGCGATCGCCCTGGAAGCGGGTGCGGTCAAACCTAACACTGTGTTTAATGACGAAGGTCGGATTTATATGGATGTTTGGACTATCCAAAATTCCGATTACCAACAAGCAGGCGCGCGCGGGCCTTCTACTGTTACTCAGATTTTGAAACATTCTAGCAATGTGGGGATGGTGCACGTAATGAGAAGCATGAAATCTTCTCTTTACTATCAAGCTTTAGAAAAATTGGGCCTCGGACAAACTGCGGGAACTGATTTGCCTTTTGAAGTAACCAGTCAGCTTAAAAGTCGGGAGCAATTTATTAATTCTCCGGTGGAAGTTGCTACTACGGCTTTCGGGCAGGGTTTTTCGATTACTCCGATGCAGTTGGTGCAGCTTAATGGGGCATTGGCTAACGGCGGCAAGTTGGTAACTCCTCACGTGGTGCGGGGACTTTTTGATTGGGACGGTCAAGCTTTTTGGAAGCCTTTGAGGGCTGTTCCGAAGCAAGTTTTCTCGCCGAAAACTACTAAGGAAGTTTTGGAAATGATGGAAACTGTGGTTGATGGCGGTACTGGGAAAGCTGCACAAATTTCTGGCTATCGGATTGCTGGGAAAACGGGGACGGCTCAAAAGGCTAGTGCTGGTGGGGGTTATTCTAAAAAGGCGATTATTACTAGCTTTGTGGGAATAATGCCTGTGGAGGCTCCTCGGTATGTGGTTTTGGCGGTGATTGATGAGCCCAAAGGTGGTTCGGGGGGAACTGTGGCGGCGCCGATTGTGGAGTCGGTGATGGAGGCGCTGATTAATATTGAGAAGATTGCGCCGATTAAGTAGGGAAACGTCATTGCCCATTAGTGTCAACTTAAGGCTGAAACCCTTGAAAAAGCTCGTTTTTACCTTAGTCCAGATCCCCCTAAATCCCCCTTAAGAAGGGGGACTTTGAAAATACTCC
>JAUBOG010000362.1:4443-7060 GCA_036700105.1 Microcoleus occultus BM001215583 | reverse complement strand
GGGGTTGGGGGGGGTAATCCACCATTTACGATCGCACCGCTGTCTGATCGTCCTCGATGATGTGCAAACCATCTTCAGCAGCCAACAACTAGCAGGAAACTACCAACAAGGCTATGAAAATTACGGCGCCTTCTTCAAACAAATAGCAGAATCATGCCACAACAGTTGCATAGTTTTGATTAGTTGGGAAAAACCCAGAGAAATTGCAGCATTAGAAAGCAACCCGAAAAATTGTCAAACACTGCAACTCAATGGTTTGGGCGAATCAGCGCGAGAAATATTGATAGAAAAAGGTTTACTTGAATCAGAAAAATGGTCAGAATTGATCGACCTTTACCGAGGCAATCCATTGTGGTTGAATACCGTAGCCGCTGCAATTCAAGACTTATTTAGCGGCAATATTTCTGATTTTTTATCCTATGATAGCTTAGTTTTAGGAGACTTAGAATATTTATTGCACCAACATTTTCAGCGCTTGTCAGACTCCGAAAAACAAGTCATGTCCTGGTTGGCAAATCAAAACAAACCAGTTGAAATTTCCAAAAAGCCAGCGCTTCTCGAATTATCCCCTTCCGAATTTCTAAAAGCCGTCGAATCCTTGAGACGGAGGTTGTTAATCGAAAAAATCCACAAGGGCGATCGAATTCTCTTTCAATTGCAACCGGCGATCGCAGAATACATAAAAAATCACATCAAATAACTTCAAAAACATCCAAATTCATAGCGCGTTAATCCGCGTTAATCAGCGGTTAAAAAATAAAACATCCCACTTTTAGCAAAACATTAATCCAAACTGCCCCGTTTAGCCCTAAAATAAAAAAGACTGACTAGCCAACAATGCCCTATGTTTGAAGCCCTTGCCGATCGACTCGAATCCACCTGGAAAAAACTGCGCGGACAAAATAAAATCTCCGAGAGCAACATCCAAGACGCGCTCAAAGAAGTCCGCCGCGCCCTCCTGGAAGCCGATGTCAACCTCCAAGTCGTCAAAAACTTCATCTCAGAGGTAGCGGCCAAAGCACAAGGCGCAGAAGTCGTTTCAGGCGTCCGTCCCGACCAACAATTCATCAAAATCGTCCACGACGAACTCGTCCGCGTCATGGGCGAAACCAACGTACCCCTCGCCACCGCCGAGTCCGGGCCCACAGTCATCCTGATGGCCGGTTTGCAAGGAACCGGGAAAACCACAGCCACCGCCAAACTAGCACTCTTACTCCGCAAGCAAAATCGTACCGCACTGCTGGTTGCCACCGACATTTATCGACCAGCGGCGATCGACCAATTGCTAACCCTCGGCAAACAAATCGACGTACCCGTATTTGAACTAGGTACAGATACTGACCCCGTAGAAATTGCCCGCCAAGGCATCGAATACGGCAAACAACTAGGCGTTGATACAATCATCGTCGATACAGCAGGCCGCCTGCAAATCGACCAAGACATGATGGCCGAATTGCTTCGCATCAAACAAACAGTAGAACCCCACGAAACACTGTTAGTTGTTGATGCCATGACAGGCCAAGAAGCAGCAAATTTAACCCGCACCTTCCACGACCAAATCGGTATTACCGGCGCAATCTTAACCAAATTAGACGGCGACAGCCGCGGCGGTGCAGCCCTATCCGTGCGACAAATATCCGGCGCGCCGATTAAATTTGTCGGTGTTGGCGAAAAAGTGGAAGCATTGCAACCATTTTATCCCGATCGCATGGCATCGAGAATCCTCGGCATGGGCGATGTCTTGACGCTAGTAGAAAAAGCGCAAGAAGAATTCGACATCGCCGACGCCGAAAAAATGCAAGAGAAAATGCTCACGGCAAAGTTTGACTTTACCGACTTTCTCAAACAAACCAGACTGTTAAAAAATATGGGTTCCCTCGGCGGCATCATGAAAATGATTCCCGGGATGAACAAACTCTCAGACGAACAAATGCGGCAAGGAGAAGTGCAGCTAAAACGCACCGAAGCCATGATCAATTCGATGACAGTGGAAGAACGCCGCAACCCCGAACTTTTAGCAAGTTCTCCATCCCGCCGCCGCCGCATTGGCAAAGGCGCAGGCTACGCAGAAAACGACGTAACCAAGCTGGTAAGCGACTTCCAAAAAATGCGTACCATGATGCAGCAAATGAGTCAAGGCAACTTTACCGGCATGGGAGGATTGCCGGGAATGCCCGGAATGCCCGGAATGGGCGGCCCCGGCGGAATGCAGCCTGGTCGCGGCTATATGGGCGCCGGACAGAAGAAGAAAAAGAAAAAAGATAAGCCTAAAAAAGGTTTCGGACAACTGTAAAAAGCATCAAACTTATTGCACGATTGTCAACAACCTTACGGGGCGGGTTCACCAACAATAATTGCTGAAAATCAATAATCTTGTAAACCCGCCCCCACCCCGCGCGAAATTCCTCGATCGGTATTGGTGCAATCTGTAAAAAATATCAAATCTTAACTCTTTTCTTGTTGCCGAGTTCAATCTAAAAAAACCTGGAATTGAATATGGTACAAACATTTACTGAAACAGAAACCATATCTATAGAATTGCCAAATGCGATCGCCCTAACCGTCACCGGCGAACAATTCGAGACCCTAGCATTGGCAAATCCCGACTTGAGATTAG
>JAUBOG010000362.1:0-4343 GCA_036700105.1 Microcoleus occultus BM001215583 | reverse complement strand
CCCTCCAAGAGAAGATGCGAGAATATAGGGAAAATGGTGCTAGATTGGGTTGGTTGATTGACCCGCAAAATCGGCGGGTAGAGATTTACAGACAGCAGGCAGAAGTGGAAATATCGATCGATCCTGTAGAGTTGTCGGGCGAAGATGTATTGCCGGGATTTGTCTTGAATTTAAGGCGAGTGTGGCGATAAAAAGCATTCATACAGCGTTCATGCGTTCATCAGCGTCCACCGGCCCGCATCTGCGGTTGCAATCCCATCTACTGCCCCACAACACCCTTGTTTTCATCCGTCACAATTTCCGTCACAACTTGGCCGCCGCCGCCGTCGCCTTTGACAACCACAGTTTGATTTTTCAACTCTCCCGCCGCCCTCGGCCCAGTCAAATTAAACGCCGGATTGAGTTGCTTGTAAACCACATTTCCTTCTGCGTCGAAAGTCTGGTCAGTCAAATACCACGTTACTCGATCGGTATTTAATTGAGATTGACGTTTTTCCCCAATTCCTACCACATTTCCCGTCAAATAAAATATTTTTTTCTCTAAATCTACCCGCCCCGTATCGCCAGTCATCGTCACCTTTTCCACGCGGTGAAAAACCTTCACGGGCCCGGGCGAAACCACATTTTGCGCCGGAAAATTCCAACTCATCAAACTGCTTTCTATTTGCAGCGGCGGATCGGATGGCATCAACTGAGCGTTTTGGGTCAGCGTCGCAATCTTGGTTTTTAAGTCTACATTTACTCGATCGGCAAAACCGCTGTCTGTTACTGTTTTATCTTTGTATCTGTCAATTTGAGTCGGTTTGTCGCTGTTTACCTTTTGCTGCTCCACAAACCACACTAAATGCTCGGTTCGCAATTGCAAAGCCGGATCTTTAACATTAGCCACGACAGAGCCGAATAACTCCATTCTCTTAGCCCTACTGAAAACCCGCGCTTCCTTCGCTGAAGCAGTCACCTGTTTGTTCTGTCCCGTCAAATTATTGCGGACAACTAAAACATCTTCCTTCGGCCGCCACTCCAACTCATTTCCGCGCAATACCACGCCATTTTTCAAGTCTGTAGCGACTATGTTACCTTTGAGAAAAACCTGATTTCCTTCCTGAAATACCTGCCCGGTTTCTCCCTGAATATCGTAAATTTCTTTGCCGTCCTGAAACAATTTGCCCACAGGTTTCTGAACGTTAACTATCTTTTTGTCTTTGCTGTAAACGGCATTTTGAGATTTCACTTTCCAGAAAGTCTCGCCTTTTTCGTTTGCTTGTTCTAGGATTACTTGGTTTAAAGTTAAAGTGCTGTTCGACTGCTGAGCCGTTTTGATATCTTCAGCCAATTTGTTCTTTTGAGGGCCTTCTGCCGCCGCACAAGAACAAACCCCAAAAATCAATGCTGGTAAAAATAGCAGCATTAATTTTGGGGATTTTAAATTGGAAATTTGGAATTTGAGATTAATCATTGCTAATCGATAATTGGGAATTGGGAATTGGGCATTGGTCAAACAGGGAATTGATAATTGGTAATTGGCTAATTAAAAACACTAATCAAAAATTCAAAATCTGTCATAGTTGACCTAAATTTTTAACTTCTAATTTTTAATGATTCCACCCCTTACCTATTACCCATTCCCCATCCCCCATCACCCATTACCCATTACCAAATTCCTATCTGTCGTCGTGTTCGTCCATCAAGCTCAGACCCGACAATGGGCGGTAAGCATAATTAGGGCGCGATGTTTTTTGGATGTCATCCTTGATCATTTCCAAATCGATATAGCGATCGGCTACATTGATCAAACTGTCGCTCGTCATCGATCGCAAACTCACCACCTCAACCCGCACGCCGCGATAGCTCACAGCATCCACAGCATAAGCCAAATCGCCGTCGCCGCTCACCAAAACCGCCGTGTCGTAGGAACCGACCAAAGCCATCATATCCACAGCAATTTCTACATCTAAATTCGCCTTCTTAGATCCATCTGGTAATTGCACCAAATCCTTAGAAATCACCCGGTAGCCGTTGCGGCGCATCCACAGCAAAAACCCCTGCTGTTTCTCGTTCGTGCGATCGACACCCGTGTAGAAAAAAGAGCGCAGCAGCCGCGAACCCGCAGTTAAACGGCACAGCAGCTTAGTGTAATCAATCTCAATTCCCAACTGCAAAGCCGCGTAAAAAAGGTTAGACCCATCAATAAAAATTGCCACTCGACCCCGATTTTCTAGAACCTGTTCCGGCGTAAAAAGGTCGTTGCTTTCTATTCTATTCAACATGATTGTTATGCCTCAATTTTTATGAAAGATTGGTAAGGAAATAAGTGCTAATTCGTAATCGGTCATAGCACCCCGATCGCTGGCTGCCAACTATGTAGGTACTGTTTCGAGCAGTTCGAGCCGCTTAAAAACTGGTTGGGGTTCCCCCAGAGTTTGGTTGGCAGGCAAAGCGCCCCAGGCAGCATGAGCTGCAAAAGTCGCTAAACCGTTAACTGTCACCCGATCGTTAAAGTCAATTGAAAAACCCAACTGCTGATAGATAGCAGTGCTGATATTCGGAATAATCGGCGATAAAAGGTAAGATGCCAGTCTAACAGATTCCAGAACAGAATATAGCACTTGCTGGACACTTTCGAGCTGTCCTTGCTTGTACAAACTCCAAGGTGCTTGCACGTCAATAAACTTGTTGCCGGCTCGAACTAATGCAAGCACGGCTTCGCAAGCCTTGCTAAAAGCTAACTCTTCGTAAAAACCCGCTACTCGATCGCCCAAATCCAGGCTCATACCCTTGAGAAGGTTGTCGCCGGAAATATTTTCCCCCGACACATTTGGCACGCAGCCACCGCAATATTTGCGAGCCATGTTTAAGGTGCGGTTAAGCAAATTTCCCAAATCATTTGCTAGCTCAGCATTCAATATATTGATAAACCGAGTTTCGTTAAAATCGCCGTCCTCTCCGAACTCAATTTCTTTGAGGAAATAGTAACGAACTGCATCAGCGCCGTATTTATTGACCAATTCGACTGGGTTTAAAGTATTTCCCTCTGATTTACCCATTTTTTTGCCATCTTTGGTCAAAAACCCGTGAGCGAAGACGCGGCCCGGCACCGATATACCCGCTGACATCAGCATTGCCGGCCAGTAAACTGCGTGGAAACGGAGAATATCTTTGCCGATCAAGTGCAGGTCGATCGGCCACCATTTAGATAAAGCATTCTCTAACAGCGGGTCGCTGTCCGGATCGAGCAGAGCAGTCACGTATCCCAGCAAAGCGTCAAACCAGACGTAAATGGTGTGGCCCGGGTCAACCGGTATCGGCAAGCCCCATTCGAGATTCACCCGAGAAATCGAAAAGTCTTGCAATCCCGAATTGACAAAGCTGAGAACTTCGTTGCGCCGGCTTTCCGGCCGGGTGAAGTCGGGACGTTCGGCGTACAATGCCAGCAGTTGGTCTTGATACCGCGACAGGCGGAAAAAGTAATTTTCCTCGTCGCGCCACTCAACTTCCTTGCTGGTATGGACGGCACACCGCTTACCCGGTAGCAAATCCCGTTCTTCTTTGAATTCTTCGCAGGAGACGCAATACCAGCCTTGTTGCTGGTTCAAGTAGATGTCGCCGGAGTTCCAGACGCGCTGGAAAAATTCTTTGACAATGTACTCGTGGCGCCGCGAAGTGGTGCGGATGAAGCGATCGTACTGGATAGAAAGTTGCTCCCAAAGCGCTTCAAATCCGGGAACCACTAAATCGCAGTGAGCTTGGGGCGATCGTCCCAAACTTTCTGCCGTGCGCTGAATTTTCTGCCCGTGCTCGTCCGTCCCCGTAACCATCAAAACTGATTTGCCCCGCAGCCGCTCAAATCGGGCTAGGGCATCGGCAGCCATAGTCGTGTAAGCGCTGCCAACGTGAGGTAAATCGTTTACATAGTACAGGGGGGTTGTAATCGCAAAGGTATTTTTAGTTTTATCGGTCGATTTCATTGAATGCTAAAAGAAAATTCCCTAAATTTCGTTTCGATCTTAACTCAGCAGTTACACCTTTTATGAAGTTGCAATCAAGCCAGATTTGCTGCCAGTTATTTGCAGTTGTCTAACCCGGGCTATTTTCAAAAAAAATATAGCTTTCATATCAACATTAATCTTTTTTATAATTTTTTGACGAACTCTCAAAAATGTCTTAATATTTGAACATTTTTCTGCCTTCGGACTCCGCGCGTCCTCTCTTGATTTCGGCAAGCAGGGCGATCGCCCTGCTTGCTATCTCATCTCGTTTCCGGTTCCATCGGAATGATAGGAGAGGACACGGCTTTTGGAGTATCCCTACCCATTAATTGTAGGGACACTCCAAAAGCCGTGTCC
>JAUBOG010000361.1:0-7060 GCA_036700105.1 Microcoleus occultus BM001215583 | reverse complement strand
GGGAATTGGGAATTGGGAATTGGGAATTGGGAATTGGGAATTGGGAATTGGGAATCAATGATTCCACAGTCCTGCTAAAGTGATGGAGAGAAATATTTAGAGATCCAAGACTTTGAACATCTATCTCGGGACAGATATCGTATACGTTCCCCGCATTCAAGCCGCATTAGACCGCTTTGGCGATCGCTTCCTCGAAAAAGTTTACACGCCCGCCGAACAAAGAGACTGCGCGCAACTAAATTCTCAACACAGCAGCATTAAAGCTAAAATGAACCGAGTTTCCTGCAACCAACTAGCAGGGCGCTGGGCGGCCAAAGAAGCTGTTGTCAAAGCTCTAGGCACGGGATGGCGGGGAATACGGTATGCAGATGTGGAAGTTCAGCGCGACTCGCGCGGTGCTCCAAACGTGCAACTGCACGGAACAGCCGCAGCACAAGCCTCTGTTTGGGGAAATTGCCAGTGGCAATTGAGCCTCAGCCACGACGGAGACTACTGCACGGCTACGGCGATCGCCCTCTGCACCCCGTGTGAGAACAACGCCGCCCCGCCAGGAGAGCGAAACTAAAATCTAAAATCTAAATCTTTAAATCTAAACTCGATCGATTGTGAGCGTGAATGACTACCGAAACCTACCTGAATCATCCAAACTTTGGCCTCCTCTTCAGGGTATCCCAGGTTGAAGACAGCCAAGAATTATTTACCACCCTCTACGCCCAGCGCCTATTCTTTTTAGTGACAAACGGCCCGGGCGGGCTGAGATTTGAACCGATAAGTCGCTCCGACGCTCGCCTCATGGTCGAAATTCGCCTGCGAACCCTGCGTCGCAGCGGTCAATATCAGGAGTACGACCAATTGCAGGTTATTCACCAGCGCACGTTTCAGTAGCGAAAATCAGTAACTGGTAACTTTTACTGAGCTGGTACGGAGCTACTGCACAGCCGAAGCATTGGCGATCGGTAATTGGTAACTTGGTAATTAGTAACTGTGTTAATTTTCCTTCCCTCCAGTCAAGAGCGTTGAGCACCTATGACCATTGCCTCTCGAATTAACAGCATTCGCCAACAGTTGCCCGAATCAGTGCGGTTAATTGCCGTTACCAAACAGGTAGCGACTGACGCAATCCGCGAAGCCTACGACGCCGGCATCCGGGATTTTGGCGAGAGTAAGGTTCAAGAGACTGCCGAAAAACAAAGCCAACTCAAAGATTTGCCGGATATCAACTGGCACTTGATCGGTCATTTGCAAGCCAATAAAGCCGCCAAGGCCCTAGAGCATTTCCAGTGGATTCACTCTCTCGACAACTTAAAACTCGCGGCTCGGCTTTCGCGCTTGGCGGGGGAAATGTCTTGCTCTCCCCAAGTCTGCCTGCAAGTCAAAATGCTGCCAGACCCGGACAAATACGGCTGGAGCGTCCCAGAACTGCTTGCCGACCTCCCGGAACTCAACAAATGTCAGCATATCAAAATTCAAGGTTTGATGACAATACCCCCGCTGGGGTTAAATGACTCGCAAATCCTAGAATTGTTTAACAGCACCCGCGAACTTGCTGACAAAATCGAGCAGCAAAATTTGCCCCATATTAAGATGCAGCAGCTCTCGATGGGGATGTCGGGAGATTATCATTTGGCTATTCAAGCAGGTGCTACGATGGTACGCGTCGGACAAACCTTATTTGGCTCTAGGAGTGGATAAGTAATGGAAATCTTCCGATCGACACAAATTGGGTTAAATATAGAGTAGTTAGCGACCCGCGGCTAACCCGCAACGCGAGTATAGTCGGGGCAGCAAAGTCGTGATGGAGGGTAAATCATGAACCTTATTTCCAAGATGAAAGATTTTATAGGCTTCAACAATGAGCCTGAATACGATTACGAGTACGATGAAACCGAAGGCGATCGCTTTGGGAACGTCTACCAACAGCCAGAACCGAACGCAGCCGCAGCCGCAGCCGCAGCCGCAGAAGAACGCCGCCAAAATAGCAGAATCCGCGAGCGGTCAGTAGTAGGATCGACAGGTACGGATGTTGTTGCACCAACCGGGGGAGTAGGGTCAGTAATGAATAACGTGATTGGAATGCCTGGAGCTATGAATGGGATTTCGGAAGTAGTAGTCATGGAGCCGCGCACTTTTGAAGAGATGCCGGCAGCAATTCGAGCTCTTAAAGAACGCAAATCTGTGGTTTTGAACCTGACGGTGATGGACCCAGACCAAGCGCAAAGAGCTGTGGACTTTGTGGCGGGCGGTACTTACGCCCTTGACGGTCATCAAGAGCGCATTGGCGAAAGTATTTTCTTGTTTACGCCTAGCTGCGTCCAGGTGAGAACTCAGTCTGGTGTGGTTCACGAAGTGCCGCCAGCCCAAGGACGACCCCGCGCTGCTGCTCCTGCTGCTCCTGCACCGACAGTTTGGCCGGCAGAACAAGCTCAAATGGCTCAGTAGTCAGTAGTCAGTAGTCAGTAGTCATTAGTCATTAGTCATTAGCAAGTCAGCTTTTCACTAGGACGTAATATTTTTTGAGTCGTTAGTTGTTAATGCTTAACGCTTAACTATTAGCTAATGACTGTTGACTAATAACTAATAACTAATAACTAATAACTAATAACTAATAACTAATAACTAATAATTATGATTAAATTTGGTACGATCGGCGGCGGGGTAATGGGAGAAGCTCTCTTATCCCGCTTAATAGCACAAAAAGTTTATTTGCCTTCAGAAATATTGGTCAGCGAGCCCGGGGTAAAGCGCCGCGAGTTTTTGACTGAGAAATACGGGATTGAAACCACAGCCAGCAATCTAGAAGTTGCAGCAGCTACAGAAGTGCTGTTTTTGGCGATTAAACCGCAAGTTTTTGATACGGTAGCTTTGGAATTGGCCGCGGCGGGCGATCGCCAACAGGGAAATAATGGAGAAACCGCTGATTCCAAGTCAGAAGCGGTAATCGTGTCGATTTTGGCGGGAGTGCCGCTGAGCAAGCTCGAACCGGCTTTTCCGGGGCGGGCCCTGGTGCGGGTGATGCCCAATACTCCGGCGACGGTTGGTGCGGGAATGAGCGCGATCGCCCCTGGAAAACTCGTGCAACCGGCTCATTTAGAATTGGTAAAGCGCATCTTTGAGGCTGTGGGAGAAGTTGTGGAAGTACCCGAAAGTATGCTGGATGCGGTGACAGGGCTTTCGGGTTCCGGACCCGGTTATGTTGCGATTTTGATCGAAGCCTTGACAGATGGCGGAGTTTGTGCAGGTCTGCCCAGGGCGATCGCCTCTCAATTAGCGCTGCAAACAGTCTTCGGTACGGCGAAGCTGTTGCAAGAAACGGGAATGCACCCGGCCCAATTGAAAGATCGGGTGACAAGTCCCGGCGGTACAACTATTGCCGGAATTGCTACATTAGAAAGTAACGGGTTTCGATCGGCCTTGATCGAAGCAGTGAAAGCAGCTTGTTTGCGTTCTCAAGAATTGGGTAAATAACAACAAAGAATTTAAGATGGCTTATAGCGACTTCAAACTGAAGGAACTTGTCAAGCAATTTGACTTAACTCTCCAGGAAAATCAAGATTTATTTGCTCATATATCAGAAGTAGAATCTAGTGAAATCCTGAAAGTAGCCTTGAAAGAAAACGCAGGATTAGCAGTAGATATCAACACCGAAAAAGCTCGTTCTGAACTAATTATCGCACCAATTTTACTGGAAGTTAGGCGGCAGTTAAATTATCAAATTGGTTTATTTTCCGGTTCCGAGTTTAATGTAGCTCCTGAAAAAGGATTGAATGGAACCTGCGATTTTTTAATGAGTTTGTCAGCGGAACGCTTGTTTATCAGCGCCCCTGTGATTACCCTTGTTGAAGCTAAAAAAGAAGATATTAAGGCTGGTTTCGGGCAGTGTGCCGCCGAGATGTTGGCCGCTCAATTATTTAATGAGGAAGAGGGAAATCAGATTCCGATTATTTATGGAGCCGTGACATCGGGTACTGTGTGGAGATTTTTGAAGTTAGAGGGGAATATTGTTTCTATTGATGCGATCGAGTATTATCTGAGGGATGTGGGTAAAATTTTAGGAATTTTATTAAGCGCTATACCTCCTTTCCCGACTTCGCCGAAGTTGTCGGGACTCTAACAGGGCGATCGCATTTTACATTCCGTGAGCTACGATCGACGAGAAGTAAGAGTTTAGTTCAAGTGAAAACGATCGCCAATGCCTGAAAAGCTAGAAGAAAGGGTTGCTCTCTTAGAAGCTGAAGTGGCCCGCCTCAAAAATAAAGTAGAAAGTGACTCGTTTTCTAAACCTTGGTGGGAAAGAATTGCTGGAACATTCGCTGACAATCCTGCTTATGATGAGGCGATGCAGTTGGCTCAGGATTACCGCGACTCTCTGCGCTCAAATTCTACCGAGCAATCCGAAGATTAAATGTACATTCTCGATACGGATCACCCGTAAAACTAAAGAAACCGGGTTTTTGGCCACCTCTACTCGCCACAACGAAGTATTCTCATAAAAACCCGGTTTCTGGCCGCTCGAACCTCAATCGCACTTTAAACCCGCCGCTGCGGCTGTCGGATACTTGACGGGAACAAAAGCGAGACCGAACTGTTCTTTTCGACACTTGACAATATGCACCAATTCGGTGGGGGGATTTTTGCGAGATCCATCAGTTCCAAACTGAATAGTTCCTGTTCCTCCTGACGCCATAAAATTCTGATTAGAAAGCATTTTCTGCATTCCTTCGCGGCTGGGTTGCTGCTGCATTTCCATTGCCTTAATCATTGCAATAGTTGCATCATAAGCTAAAGCTGTATCGGTATTTACCTTTCCACCCCACAACTTTTGAGCCTGTTCAGGAAATTTTTTGTTAACACTGGTTAAGGGATGCCAGGGGACAGACACGACCAGTTTTTCAAAAGATTTTAACTGGGATAAGGCTTCCAAAGTTCTCCACTTGTAGAGTACCCAAATTCCGGCTATCCAATTGCGATCGCGGTTGGCTTTAATAATTGCGATCGCCTTATTTAAGGAATTCGTAATTTGGCCGTCTGGAGATAACACGATCGCAGTTTCTCCTGTGCGCTGGATTTCATTTAAAGCTGTTTGGGCGTTGAAGTCTTTTTTAGATAAATCAAAGTCGCGAATCCTGACAATCTTTCCGATTTTGTCATCTTGAAAATACCTTTTGAAATCCCGCGTAAAATAAGAACCTGACGAACTCCCTGGATTGTATAAAACTGCTGCTTTCTTTTTACCTACTGACCGCAGATACTTTGCTAAAACTTGAGCCGTAAACTGACTCGAATAGGATGTGCGAAAGAAAATTTTTCGATGCTTTTCTGTCAATTCTTCCGTTGTGCTTCCCGGAGAAACTAAAACCAGGTTATTTTGGTCATAGATATCTACTGCTGCTACTGTCATCTCGCTGGCATAGTGACCTACTACCCCTAAAATATCCGGCTGTTTAACCAGTGCGTTTGCAATTTTAATTGCCTCTGTTTTGAGATTTGCATCGTCAGCAATGATAACTCTCAGACCTTTTCCAATAGCTTTGGCTTCGAGAAAGCTTTGACCGGGAAAGCTTTTATTCCTCTCATTAGCAGCGATTGTTCCTAAATTAACTTGTGTTTGGGCTTGGGCAACGCCGCGCAAAAGTTCTTTTGCTGAATCTGCATTAACTACGGAACCATCAGGATTTTTTAGGATGGGAACGGCAACAGCGATTGTGTAATAATCAGCATTTTTAGCCTGCAAAAAAGCATTGTTCATGTAAATTAAAGTTTCTGGATCGATGCTGTCTTCTTCAGTCCAGGATTTTTTGAATAAATCAAAAGCAGATTGATAATTGGATTTTGCAAACTCCTCAACTCCCTTTTGCTTAGATCGAGGCGAAGAAGTTGTTACTAGGATTTCTTCGCCGCAACTCAAAGCATCTCCCTGGATTAAAAGACAGGTTTTAGGTGTAATTGTGTGTAAAAAAATAGGGGCTGCCAGTCCCGCCGTCATTGCGGCGATCGCCAATGGCAACAAACGATCGCGCGATCGAGAAAACTGCCTGCGTTTCGGCGGCGGTGAGTGCAATGGTGTTAGCGATCGCAAATCCTGCAACACTTCAGCAGCGGATTGATAGCGATCGTGAAAGTGGTAGCGCACCATCTTATTTAAAACTTTTTCCAGTTGGTAGCTAATTTGAACGATCGGGCGATCGTCGGTTGAGTAGCGCCAGACGAGCTCGCAAGTCTTTTTATGATGCAAAAAGTCTTCAATATCTAAACCTGCGATCGCTTGAATGCCGATGATTCCAACAGCATAAATATCGCTGTTAAATCTGGGCTGATTTTTCCACTGTTCCGCCGGCATATAACCGTCTGTACCGATGACGCGAGTTTGAGTTATTTGACCGCCTTCGATCGCCAAAGTGCCGATCGCTTTTACCGCCCCAAAATCAATCACCGCAATCAGGCCAGTTTTTTTGCACCGGATTAAGTTTGACGGTTTCAGATCGCGGTGAATAATCCCTTGAGAGTGGACAAAATCTAAAACTGACAAAATATCCACCAATAAATCGATAACTTCTGACTCCTGAAACTGCTTGCCGGAAATTAGTTCTTGATTTAGCGGAGTTCCTTCGATGTATTCTTGAATCAAGTAAAACTTTCCCTGTTCTTGGAAGCGATCGATTAACGCGGGAATGCGCGGACACTTATCGAGATATTTCAGGGTTTTAGCTTCTTTTTCAAATTGCATTTGTGCCTGCTGTAAAACCCGAGGATCGCTGGATTGAGGCGACGGGATTTCCTTGACAACGCACACCGGGTTTTCCGGGCTGCCCAAAGCGTCGTTAGCCGTATAGGTTTTAGCAAAACCACCCTCACCTAATTGAGCGATTATGCGGTAGCGATCGCGCAGAATATCCCCTGGATTCAGGCACATATTTTTTTGACAAATTCCCGACTCGATCGGTTAGTTAAGGTTGATTTTACCGCATATTTGACTACTATCGATGAGTATTTATATCAATTCCGGCGCAGCCGGAATGACAAGCGAGGAGACGGCAGTGCCGTGTCCCTACAATCGATCGCA
>JAUBOG010000360.1:0-7067 GCA_036700105.1 Microcoleus occultus BM001215583 | reverse complement strand
CGGGGCCCAAAAACTTTGGGCCCGGAGGCAGACTCCCTTAAACTTTAGCATCTGAGGACTAAACTCTCTAGACTGTAGAATTAATCTCTATAAATGCCGATCGGCAAAGGTAAGCAGTGGACATCCCCCTCGAAAGTCTGTGGAATCAGATACTTGAACGTCTCCAGGTACAACTGAGCAGACCTAGCTTTGAGACGTGGATCAAAACCGCCAGGGCCGAACAGCTCGAAAATAACTGTTTGATCGTCAGCGCCCCCAACCCCTTTGCTCGCAATTGGCTGCAAAAATATTACGTCAAAATCATTGCCGATGCAGTCGCCGAAATTCTCGGTTATCCCGTAGAAATTTACTTGACAATTGCCGGAGGAAACGAAACAGGCGCAAGCAGCGACTCCGCCATGATTTGGCCGTCCCCGATCGCCGATGTCCCCGAAAGCCACTCGCTTCACCCCCCCAAACCGGCCAATCTCAACCCAAAATACCTCTTTTCCCGCTTTGTCGTCGGTTCCAACAACCGCATGGCCCACGCGGCCGCCCTCGCGGTTGCGGAGTCTCCCGGCCGAGAATTCAATCCCCTATTTTTGTGCGGCGGCGTCGGTTTGGGAAAAACTCATCTCATGCAGGCGATCGGTCATTACCGCTTGGAAATTGACCCCAACGCTAAGATTTTCTACGTTTCTACTGAGAAATTTACCAACGATTTAATCGCCGCCATTCGCAAAGACAGTATGCAAACTTTCCGCGATCATTACCGCGCAGCAGATGTTTTATTAATAGACGATATCCAATTTATCGAAGGCAAAGAATACACCCAAGAAGAATTTTTTCACACTTTCAACACTTTGCACGAATCGGGAAACCAAGTAGTTTTAGCATCCGATCGCCCGCCCCAGCAAATTCCCCGCCTGCAAGAGCGCTTGTGTTCCAGATTTTCGATGGGATTAATTGCCGACATTCAATTGCCAGACTTGGAAACACGGATGGCAATTTTGCAAAAAAAAGCCGAATACGAAAACATGAGGCTGCCGCGAGATGTGATTGAATACATTGCTTCTAGTTACACTTCCAATGTTCGAGAATTAGAAGGAGCTTTGATTCGGGCGGTAGCATATCTTTCCATTACCGGTTTGCCGATGACTGTGGAGAATATCGCCCCGGTTTTGAACCCGCAAACTGAAAGCGTAGAGGCAACGCCCGATGCCGTAATTGCAGTTGTGGCTGAGGCGTTCGATGTTTCTGTTGAAGATTTGAAAGGCATTTCCCGCAGGCGAGAAATTAGCTATGCCCGTCAAATAGGGATGTATTTAATTCGGCAGCATACTGGTTTGAGTTTGCCGAAAGTTGGCGAAGTCTTCGGCGGCAAAGATCACACGACTGTGCTTTACAGTTGCGACAAAATTGCTCAGTTGCGGAACACTGACCCGAATTTGGCCCAAACTTTGCGTCAGTTGAGCGATCGAATTAACGCTGTCAGCCGCAAAAGTTGAACCTCTTTTCACACATTCACTCATGGCGAGCGGGTGCGTGGGCCGGCGGAAATATTCTCACTCTGCTGTCAAAATATTCAGCCGGCCCACGCACCCTACAATCGCTGTTGTCAGTTGTTGTTACTAATTCCCAATTCCAATTCCCCATTCCCGATCGCACAAAATCTTGCCTGTGGAAAAACCTGTGGAAAATTAGCCCGCATTTTGTGGAAAACATTACTGCTTGACCCGAAACAGTTTTTGTACCCAAATCGCCGGGCGATCGGCTTTTCCCAGCTTACCCACAAGTTTTCCACAGGCATTTATTACCTATAAGTGTCGCCCAGCAAGCAATTCATTTTTTTTTCCACAGTTTCCACAGGTCGATCGCCCAAAAATAGTTCTATAAATAAAAAAAAACTGGTGCTTTGCGCCCACCCGAAACAGATAGTTCGCGACGCGCGCTGACTGATGAAACCCGGTTTCTGCGAAGATTTCTCGTTTTTACAGACAAAATTTTGCGTAGCAACCGGGAAGGGGTCAGAGGAACCCAGACAGAGAAAAACCGGCCCGCAGACTTTCTGTGATAGGATTTGTTTCTATCTCAAATCCGGTTAATTAACCTTCATCTCATGAAATTGGTTTGCACCCAAAGTGACCTCAACGCCAACCTCTCGTTGGTAAGTCGGGCCGTTCCTTCCCGCCCGACACATCCCGTACTAGCCAACGTGCTCTTAGTAGCGGATGAGGAAAATCAGCGGGTTAGCTTAACAGCTTTCGATCTCAGTTTGGGCATTCGTACCAGCTTTGCAGCAGAAGTGACTGGCGGCGGCAGTTTTACCATACCCGCGAAATTGCTCAACGATATTGTTTCCAGACTACCAGATGGAGAACTTACCCTAGAAGACGAAGCCGGAGACACCGTAGCCTATCTCACTTGCAGTTCTGGCAGCTACCAAGTTAGAGGCATGGGCCCGGAAGAATTCCCAGAATTGCCCGCAATCGAAGCGGGAACAATCCTCAAATTGCCGCCGGAAGCCTTAATAGAAGGACTCAAAGGAACTTTATTTGCCACCAGCCCCGACGAAGCAAAACAGGTACTCGCAGGCGTGCACTTAAAAGTCTTGCCAGATTGCTTGGAATTTGCAGCTACAGACGGACACAGATTGGCAGTAGTTCAAACTCCCAACGAAAAAGCCGAAGGCGAAGAAACCGAAGCAGAATTTGAGGTGACAGTCCCCGCTAAAGCATTGCGGGAAGTAGAAAGAATGCTGGTGATGCGGCAGTGGACCGAACCTGTTACCCTGCATTTCGAGCACGGTCAAGTAGTGTTTGAATGGGCCGACCAGCGGCTGACAACCCGCACCTTGGAAGGGCAGTATCCCGCATACCGGCAGTTGATTCCGCCGTCGTTTGAGCGGCAAATTACGCTTGAGAGGCGATCGCTCCTAGCAGCAGTAGAAAGAATAGCAGTTTTTGCCGACCAAAAAAATAATATTCTCAAATGCAGCATCGACGAAGAAAATCAGGAAATCACCTTATCGGTAGATGCTAAAGATGTCGGCTGCGGCAAAGAGTCAATGCCGGCACAGATTTCTGGAGACAGCATCGATATTGCCTTCAACGTCAAATATCTGATCGATATCTTGAAAACAGCTCAATCCCCAGAAATTCAACTGCAATTAAACGGTGCTTTAGCCCCCGTAATTTTCCAACCTTTGGGCGGAGTCAACGCTACATTCTTAGTGATGCCAGTACAGCTTCGAGCGTAACAGTAGGGTGCGCACTGCGCACCTTACCTAACTCGGTGTATCCGCCCGCCTCAAATCCCTGTCGTGCCTTCCTTCTTCCTTCTTCCTTCTTCCTGACATCCGTTACATCCGTTACAGAATCCGTTGCCGAACATCCGTTACAGAATCCGTTGCCAAACATCCGTTACATCCGTTACAAAATCCGTTGCCGAACTTCCTTCAAATCAATGGCAGCAAAATTTCAAATTCCGTACCCGTACCGGGCGTTGAATGCAAATTTAACTTGCCCTTATGCTTTTCCGTAACAATTTGATGGGTAATTGCCAACCCCAAACCGGTACCTTTACCTGCCGGTTTCGTGGTGAAAAATGTCTCGAAAATCCGCCGCTGAATTTCGGGTGGAATTCCCGGCCCGTTATCGGCAATTCTGATGGCTATCCAAGCGTTATTTTGATTTTTTTCCGCTGCTTCTGGGCTGAAGTCGCCGTTTTGGCTGGCGGACGATCGCATTTTTGAGTTTGGCCTATCGCCCAAAACATAATTTTGAATTAACTCCGAATTAACGCAGTCTCCGTCAGAACTCCCGATTATTTCAGTTTGAATCGTAATCGCAGGCGCAAAACCTTTTTCTCCTTTTACCTCTTCCAAAGCGTCGATCGCATTGCTGACGATATTCATAAATACCTGGCTCAACTGACCAGAGTAACACTTGAATAAAGGCAAATCCCCATAGTTTTTAACTACCTTAAACCCGTACTTGAGACGGTTTTTCATAATCAGCAGCGTACTGTCAATACATTCGTGGAGGTTAGCTTCTTTCAATTGGGTTTCGTCCATATGAGAGAAGGTGTGCAGGCTGGTGACGAGTTCGGTCAGCCTTTCTGATGAAACTTTCATACTTTTGATGATTTCCGCCCAATCTTCTTGCAAGAAATCAAATTCTATGTTTTCTTTTAGTTCGTCAATTTTTTCGCTGGGCCCGACAATTTGCTCGTAAGCAGACAGCAACTCCATGATGTCTTTCGAGTAGTTGGATAAAAAGCCGAGATTTCCGCTGATGCAGGTGACGGGATTTCTAATTTCGTGGGCTACTCCAGCTACCATCTGTCCCAAACTGGCTAGTTTTTCGGTTTGAATTAGTTGAGATTGAGTTTGCTGTCTCAGCAATTTTGTCGCTAGTTCGTGAATGTTGGATTGGGCTACTAGCAGTTCGTGTACGTCTGCCAAACTATAAGTTTTAGGTGAAACTTGAACTACGATCGGCTCGTAAAGCAGTTCTTTCGATCGCTGCAGCGACTTCCGGGCTGCATCCACGATTAAAGTAGTGCTGGGAAAAATTAAACTCTCAGTTTCCGCAAAGCGGTACAAAGCCCTCACAGGTCGCCTTAAAAATAATTCTCGCCCAAAAGGACGGCTGATAAATTCTAAAAATCTCCGCCGGGAAATCATGCCGGCAAATTCACCTCGATCTGTCAAAATGACTCCCGGTAACAGCGGATTAGCTTCTAACATCTGGGAAATTTTCATTCCCAAATCCGTAGCTTCTACCTGAAAATCGTAAAGCGGCAATTCTTGGAGAGTAGAGTCTAGACAAAGTTCTGTTAGGTCAGTTTGGGAGATGGGTTGGACTGGTCTTTCTACGCAGGATGTATTTAACATATATTCATGAGTACGCTTTTTTTGGGTTCTATAGCAGAAGTCCGGTGGAAGTCGGAACAAGGAAGAAGGAAGATGTAATAATAACAATGGTTTCAACGATCCAAAACCTCCTAACCAACCGCCGCGGTTGCTATATTTGTCAGCAGACATTCAGCCACAAAAGATCGGCAGGTGAGTAGCTAAATGCTTTGACTGACATCCGCTGGCAACCTGCATTTTAAATTACGCAAAAAACTGATAGTGGCAAATAAAATTTTACCACTCAAAGTATTAGGCAAGTTCAAGCATGACCGAAATAGATGCGCCCCAATAATTATGCCTGACTTTATTTTATATTGACTTGAGGCGTATGAACGCTCGGTTCGAGTATTTAACTATTAATTAACCTGGAGTTATATCCTTAACCTCTTGTTAATAATTAGATATTTTGCTGAAAAATGTAATTTATTGACAATAGAGCAAAATTGGCATCGACCGATCGCCCACCTCGCCGCCGAAAGTACCGCAGGCGGCGCGTCCCTGAGTTTTAGCTCGCGTCATGTCGCGCGATGACTGGGAACTTGCAGCCCGTGCTACGGCATTTGAGCCGAGGTCACCATAGCAACGGAGGACACAGCAATGCCGTTTCCCTACCTCAAAACAATCAATCTTCCTCTCGGAAAGATGTAACCATCGCCCGATTAATTGTAGGGACACGGCAATGCCGTATCCTGAATTTCGGTAAGATCAATTCCGATGCCGCCGGCTTGGAGACCGGGCAGAAATATCGATCGCAATTCAAACAAGTTTAACAACTTTAAATCGTTCAAGACATCAGCAGCCGTCGAATTATAACATCTCCAAATTGAAGTAGAACAAGAATATCAATTATTTTTAAACTTAAATTTTTAACTGAATCTTAACTTAGGGCTGTGAAGAAGGTATAATCGACAGGGATTCTGCCAAAAACGTGAAACTAGATAGCAATTTATCAGTAGGCGATCGATGCAACCAGCCCTAACGAATCAGTTAAACAATGCTTTTACGCTTTTTCTCAGCTTGTTAGTAGAAGCAATACCTTTTCTGCTGCTGGGAGTTTTATTCTCGGGTTTGCTGCTGGGGTTTGTAGACGAAGGCAAACTCGTATCCCGCATCCCGCGAAACCCGCTGCTGGGGGCTTTTGTGGGAAGTTCGATCGGCTTTTTGTTTCCCGTGTGCGAGTGCGGTAACGTGCCCGTAGCCCGCAGGTTGCTGATGCAGGGAGTTCCCGCACCAGTCGCGATCGGCTTTTTGCTCGCGGCCCCCACCATCAACCCCGTGGTCATTTGGGCAACTTGGACGGCATTTCGCGATCAGCCAGAAATTGTAGTTTTGCGGGTGGTATTTTCCCTAATTACAGCAACTATCATCGGCTGGGTATTCAGCGCCCAAGCAGACTTGCGACCCCTGCTGCACCCCTCTGTAGCCCGCGCCATTCCCCTCCCAAAACCGCAGTTTTCCGAAAAAGAGCTTTTATCCGCCAACACTCCGCTGCTGTTGCAGTCGGGGACATTTATGCTCGGTCAGCCAGGAGGCTCAGTGCCGATCGAATCTTTGCTGCAAAATGACTGGAAGCCCTTAAAAACAGGCAAAACAGACAAAACCTCGAAACGTTCCTCAATGTTCCACCCCGTTTCTCAAGAGCGTCTGCGCCTGCTTTTAGATAGTATGGTACAGGAGTTGCGGGAATTGGGAGGAGTGTTGGTAATCGGAAGTGCGATCGCAGCCATCATTCAAGTTGGCGCCCCCCGCGAACTAATTCTCAACCTCGGCCAAGGCCCCGTTTCCTCGATTCTCGCCATGCTGCTATTAGCCGCAGTCGTATCGATTTGTTCTACAGTCGATGCCTTTTTTGCCCTATCTTTTGCTTCCACATTTACCAGCGGTTCGCTATTAGCATTTCTCGTCTTCGGCCCGATGATCGACCTCAAAGGCATCGGTTTAATGCTGTCTATTTTTAAAGGTAGAGCCGTAATTTACTTAATGATTTTGTCAGCTCAGTTAACCTTTTTAATGACTCTAGCTGTCAACTTGTATCTAGGTTGATAAATTAGCCCGGACTGACAACTACTCCTGTCCCACTGGAAGAATATGGAATTATTGAACCGCGAAGACGCTAAGGACACGAAGGAAGAGAAAAGAAGAAGTAAATCATCTTCTACCGGGAAGGGAG
>JAUBOG010000035.1:0-23847 GCA_036700105.1 Microcoleus occultus BM001215583 | reverse complement strand
AAGTAGCAACTGTTAATTGTGTCTACAGCAGCTAATAAAACATCATAATTGTTTATATCTAAAGCTGCATTGCCCTGATTGATGATAGTGTGATTGATGGTCTGAGTAAGGTCAATTTTGATGTCGCCCCCTGCATTCAGGTTGCTAGCAGCGATTTGTTGGTTTTTTGGAGAATTAGGGCGATCGTTCACACTATTAATTTTTAATTTGTGATCGTTATCAAATCAAAATCTAAAATGACTCAAAAGAAAATGAACAAACCCTTATGGTTTCATTAACGGTCATTATTGACATAGGCGCTGCCCATCATTAAAGCATTCTTTATGGAATTATATCGAGTTTACTGGCTTGATTCCTGAAAATGACCTGTGCCTCTGATGAACCGACAAAACGCCAGTGCCAAGGTTCATAACTTACCCCTTGAACGTTATTTTCAGGAAATGACAACTCAAATCCAAACTCTTTAGCGTGCAGGTTTAACCACTTAAACGTATCTGTTGTCGCAAAGTTGTACGTAATATCCTGCTTGGGGAAATGACCCTCAGCAAGGTCAATAGCGTAACCTGTATGATGTTCGCTATAACCAGGAGGAGCGCTCAACTTCGAGGCAGCTTCTGGCGAGCCAAGTTTTTGAATTTGGACTTCAAAAAGCTTTTCCTGATCCGCGATATTCCGAAAACCTGAAACAGGGACAATCCAAACTCCCTCATATCTTGCTGCATAAATCAACTTCATGAGTGCTAATGCTGCCTCTGGAGCGAGTTTCTCGAATCTCTGATATTCACCAGGGCCGTAGCTAGCGACAGTCAACATTTCGCTGGAGTTGCCCTCTACGAAAGGAAAGTGTCCTAAGTTGGACTTCCCTAACAATGTTTTGTCGTCGTCAGTTTTCCCTGGTAAGACCGCTTTAGAAGAAACAGTAGTAGTTGGAGTAGTAGTTGGAGTGGGTAGAGCTTTTAACTCTCGTTCACTATTAGGATTAGGCTGAGAAATACTGGATTCATGTTTGGTAAATTGAGTTGCTGCGTAAATATTAAGAGCAATACCTATTAAAACTAGAACAATCACTAAAACAAAACGCAATCGCTTCCATAATTTACTAATCATTTTAAGGTTCATGTACAGCAAATAACCTCTGAAGCTTTTTCCATTCGTATAAAATTCCCTGTGAAACTATCATACAAATACTCAAAAATTAGGGTTGAACGCCAGCATCAACCTGAACCAAATGAGCTCCAATCCAACCTTCAGCGCCTGACTGTGGAAAGTAGATATTATACCAAAGGTATCCTCCCCGATCGTTACTTTTACCGATAACTCGAAGACGATCGCCGGGATAAGCAATGTGACGTACATCGTGTTCGGTTCCAGGTCCCGATCGAATATTCTTTGAGCCAGATTCTCCTACAAGAGTTGCATTGGTAGTTTTGTCATCTTTAGCTGGAAGCGGAGAGGTAACGGGTGTTGTTGGATTGTTGACAGAACTATTCTCAATTTGTTGGCGTGTATCAACTATAATAGTCTGCTTGGGAGAGTTACTTATGTTAATAGCTGCTACTCCAACTAAAGTAAGTACACCACCTATACCAAATGCTACAAACCAAACTAAATTCTCCGCCCACCAAAGACCAGACTTTAACTTTTTAGAGATAGCCCTCACCTCAGCATCTGAAGCAGTACCCCACTTTTGTAGCAATACAAAATTCATGACTTCTTGGCTTTTTTTGTATTGTCTTAAGCCTTCAGGTAACAGATTGTGGATAGCGGTTCGATAACTCTCTGCGTCTCGCGTTGCTAGCCAAGCAATTAATTTACCAAAATACCAATCTTGAGGTGGTTTTCCAACCTCTATAGGGTCTGCATAGACAGTTATTGATGTTGTTTTCAAAGAATCGCGACCTTCCCGTAACTGCTTTATTTGACGTTCTTCCTCTTGTTCTAATTTGCTAGCAAAATTAGCTGCGGCGTTAGTTGCTACCTGTTGAGCCATTGGATTTTGCTTGTTCTTCACCCAATGAACCATTGCCTGCTCTACAGTAGTTAACGGTCGCGTTGAATTAAGCCTAAGCCAAACTTGATATTGTTTATTGTCAATTTCAATAGTTTGGTCTCCACCAAGTAATTCAAAACGTTGTTTCAAATAAATTTCGGTGAGTATTTCAGCAACTTCTTGACGTTCTTTTTGTGTAATCTGACGACTGACTAAATCCTGTAACTCCGGCTCAACTTGGTCAAATGCTCGTTCAGCTTGACAACCAATTGCAAATAGAGCAATTTCCCTAACACGAGGATGTAGTTCTTCTAAAAGAATAATCTTCAAATATTGAACTGCCACGAGGGGTGTAAGAGTTCCAATACTTTTGTCGCATTCAATTTTTCCATAAGTTAGCGCTACAGTTGCCAACAAAGCCTCACGGGATGTTACTTCAGCTTTGTTGATTCGGTTAGGGCGTCTCTCTTTACATTCGCTATTCCACAAAGTGAGTGTTTCTAAAACATCATCTGGTCTAAAGCGATAAGCAAACGCCAGACTATTAGCAACCGCTAAAACTGAATCATCAATATATCGCAACATATCATGCAAGATGTCGCGCAACTGAATTATGTGTCGGGCAGTAAGTCTCGGTAGAGTAAATGTGAACACTCGATTCCGAACAAGTTCATTCTGTTCAATTATCAAATGCTTTAGTAATTCTAAAAGTTCTGGCGATAGTTGGTCGGGTGGATCGTACAATCCAGCATAACCAACTGTAAGAGCAATTGTAGCTCGAATGTAGTCTACTGGCTGTTTACTGTCTTTGTGATTCCGTTTATCCAAAATAGCATTTACTAAACTGAGAACTCTTGCTTCTTTTTGCCAACGTTGAAGAGTTTCAAAGAGTTGGCGATCTATATGATAATTCGTAATTTCGTCAACAATAAATTCTCTTTTATTGTCATCGCGCCACAATGCCATAGCTTGTGCAGCTACTGCTTGGACGTTAATATCCTCATCTGCTGCTATGTTGAGTAGGGTATCTTCAACAGCATCGCTAGCAATTAAACCAATATCGCTAATTGTCTCGCTTATGACTCTGCGTAACTGGTCGCACCGTACAGGAGAACCGTATAACTCGCGCTCGTAACGCCTCACCGAGTTTTTTACAAGATTTACGAGCACGGGCAATGCAGCAAGAATCAGTCTGCGATGGCTTTTCCATGCTACCTTGAGCAGCATCTGACGCTGTTTGGGAAAACGAACTTCAATGAAAGTTATTGAAGTATTTGTCTTCGTAAAATTAAAGAAACTACGAAGATTGTCTAAATCACAATAATCAAGAGCGCGTAATGTAGTATCTCGTCGCTGCCACGCATTTTCAACTATTTCCTCCAGTGCAGCAAAAAATTGATCGTCAAAAAGCCCATCAAAGAAACTCAGTCCTAATGCAAGTAGTTGTTCGCGAGGGGTTAAACGACGGTAGTACCAGTCATGAATAGATTCTTTATCTGTAAGTTTGTTTACCAATTCTTGAGAGTCAGCAACATCCTCAACTGTTAATTCATGCCAAAATGTTTTAGCTCTTTCAGGCAATCTCCAAGCTGCCAATGGTGTATCTGTCGTGACTATGACATAGTGTGAACTTGAAAACGCAACTTGTTGAATTTGTTGTAGACTATAGCCAACAATATTTTGAGGTGAAACTTGTGTCAGAATAAAAACAGTGTTCTCTTTTGTATTTTGAAGTTCTACATCAATGCTTTGAGGATCGGAGTTACGATACCACTCTTTCACTACAAGCTTTTGAGTAGTAGAAGCTAATTGCTGATTGCTCCAGTAACACGCCAAATACTTTGCAAATGTAGCGAGGTCAACATTAGGACTTTCACCTAATACCAATAATCGCTTATCCTTAATACTGTCTATGAGCTCTGATGTAATTTTAAGATTGGTAAATCCTAGAGAAGGTTGATATTTCTCAATATCTAGCTCAAAAAAATCAAGTTTTTGCTGTACAACCTGTTGACCGATTTGGGTAATATTACTAAGTGAAATATTTCCTTCAGCCTTGAGATTTTGTCCGAGATTTTGCTCTACTTTAGAAAGTATACTTTCGTTCTTTTTGTCAACCATCTTTCAACTCCTCTGCAGATTAAGCGGTTGCGAACTGAGAAAAAACTAGATGAACATTTTGAATAGTACACCCTGTAAAACAAAAAACCTGAAGAAACGAGTGCGCTCCTTTTATATGAAAGTAACAACAATATTTTTGCACAAGAGCAATTAGTAAGGATATTGTTATTACTTCCTCTTTTCTTTACCTTTTTTGGGTAAGGTTATCTAATGTGATATCTGATTTTGCATTTAAGTCAGTTGCCAAAACTTGAGTAACATCATTACTACCCCCTGCATCTTGACCCAGATTTTTAGCTGTCAAGCTGCCTTCTTGAGATGTAATTCCACTTGCCAGCGTTTGTACTACTTTTGATGGCAGTTGCGGTCTGACTTCTGCTGCCAGTGCTTCGATGATTTCAGCCACCTCTGTGTGTTTTGCCGCTAACTCCATTTTCTCTGTAAGCGCTGCTAGACCATAATCTTGTGGCTCTTGTTCCACTAATTCGGGCAGGTTATTGACTCGTTCAATGGCACTGGCTGTATCTGGAGCATTACGCCACAGTGCTTGTTTGAGTTTCCCCATTTGTTCCAGAGCCTTAGCTCCCAACTCTGGTAACTTCTCGCCTACCATTTCTCCAACTTTCTCAATCATTTTCGTCAGGAGCACGGTAGCGATCGTAGCGGCTGTTAGTGTTTCCATATTCCCAATTAACCTCAGTTAAGGAGTGTTGGCTGTTTGTTGAGCTTTTGAAAGCTGTTGCTAATACTATTTAGTCAAAGGATTTATAAAGCCTAACTTTTCCTTTCAAGAAACTGATTAGAGTTTTCCGTAATGCTGAGAGTCGGTTTTCACTACCTAACCCCCGAACTTGTTGCCGATCGCCACCAACACCGATTTGGAGAGAACTCGAACCAAATCCCAACACGCCTGTCATGCCCAAAATCCCTCAGAGTGCGATCGCTGCATCTTGTACTACGCGCATAACCCCCACCTCATAAGTGGCGTTCACCAAGTTAGCCTGAAGTTAACAGCCGTTTTGTCTAAATGTCGGCTCAACAACCTACTGAAAATGATGAAAGAAGACACCATCGAAATTGTTGGTTTTCACGCGCATATTTACTTTGACAATGATAGCCGTGATGCTGCTGCGCGGGTGCGTGAAGGATTGGCTCAGTTTGAGGTGCAGCTAGGGCGTTGGCACGACAAACCCATTGGGCCACACCCCCAAGCGATGTATCAAGTTGCTTTTTTACCCCCGCAGTTTGGCACAGTCGTTCCTTGGTTGATGCTGCACCGCGAAGGGTTAGATATTCTGGTCCATCCCGAAACAGGCGACGATGTGGCAGACCACACAACACATTCTTTGTGGTTGGGAGAAAAACTAGAGCTGAATGTCGAAGTTCTGCGACCTAGGACAGTCAATGCAAGCTTCTGAGCTCACGCTCCGTAAAAAGTAGCAGTTCATTTATCATCACCGTGAACTCCGATACCCGCGTTCTGGTTGCCCGCACCCGCTCGATTTGGATCAGTGCAATGTCGCAAGTGGGTGGTGGGATTTGCGATGGCGGGTCAATATTCTCTAGTGGGTTAGAAGGGTTAGCATCAACAAAACTATCCGGCTCTAATCGATCAAGTTTCGGAATACAGAATAGTAGGACTTTTAGAATCAAGGCCTAGAAGTCGTCAAAAGTATATTGAGTGCAGTTTTCCAACCTTTTGTCAGTTCGCCAGATACGCAAAAAAAATATGAGCGATCGCCTAAGCCCCGAACAAGTTTTGCAAAGCATTCTCCAGAATGTTCAAGTAGGTGGCAACTTAACAACAGGGGACATTAACCAGATTTTGAACTTGCTGGTTATTGTTAAACAGCCCGACTCCTTCAAGCCAACTGGAATACCCCACAATCTTCCTCACAGTGGCACAATCAAGTTTGTGGGACGTGCTGAAGCACTTGAAAACTTACACCAGATGGTGCAGCACAATAACCAAGTGGTGATTGCTGCTATAGAAGGTATGGGGGGAGTTGGCAAGACGGAACTGGCAACTCAGTATGCTCTACTTCATTTGCTATTGCTCACCTATCCAGGTGGTATCTGTTGGTTAAGGGCGAGGGATGAAGATGTTGGCATTCAGATAGTGCGGTTTGCTCAAGCCAAATTGGGGCTAAACCCACCGGAAGACTGGGACTTACCGAGTCAAGTTGATTTCTGCTGGTCGCGCTGGCATGAAGGAAACGTGCTGGTGGTGCTAGATGATGTCAACGATTACCCAAAGGTGGAGCCATACCTGCCACCTCAACCCTCCCGGTTTAAGGTGCTAATCACGACGCGGTTACAGTTGGATCTTCCCCAGTCATTCACACTCGATGTGTTAGATGAGTCAGCCGCGTTGGAACTTTTACGGGAGTGGATTGGAGAAGAAAAGATTAACCATGAGTTAGCAGATGCCAAAGAACTGTGTCAAAGGCTGGGCTATTTGCCACTAGCGCTGAATTTGGTAGGGCGCTATGTGAAGAAGCGGAAGATTTCTCCGGCAGAGATGCTGCGGCGATTGGAAAAAAAAGGACTCAAGCACGAATCTTTGGAGCGGGACAAGAATGACCCCGCATGGACGCTGAATGTTAGGCGAGGAGTTGCTGCTGCTTTTGAATTGAGTTGGGAGGAGTTGAGTGAAGAGGCTAAGCAGTTAGGCTGTTTGCTGAGTTTATTTGCCTTGGCTCCTATTCCTTGGGATTTGGTGGAAAGCGTAGAGACAGGGCAAGACGCTGAAGATTTGGAGGATGCCAGAGTTGAATTGGAGAGTCTGCATCTACTTCAGGGTGAGGATACCTACCGTTTGCATCAATTAATTCGAGAATTTTTCCGGGAGAAGCTCGAACACTCTGATCGAGCAGATGAGCTGAAGCGAGAATTTGCAGGGAGAATGTCAGTAGAGGCAACGCAAGTCCCTCAGCAGAATGAATTAACTCGTGAGCAAATTGTTTCCCTCAGCTCTGTCATACCTCATCTGGCAGAAGTAGCTGACCATCTGACTGCCTATCTCAGCGATGAGGATTCAGCAAAGCCTTTTATCGGCTTAGGCTGGTTCTATGAAGGTCAAGGATTTTATGACAAAGCAGTACCCTGGTTTGAGAAGTGCCTAGCTGTTACTCAAGCCCGTTTCGGATCTGAGCATCTTGCAGTAGTAGAAAGCTTTACTAATCTGGCATGGCTCTACACATCTCAAGGTCACTACAGTAAAGCAGAACCTCTGTTAGTACAGGCTTTGGAACTCACAAAGAGGCTTTTAGGAGAGGAACACGCCCAAGTAACTATTAGCCTCAATAATCTGGCGTTGCTTTATAAATCACAAGGTCGCTATGGTGAAGCTGAATCCTTGTACATACAAGCCTTGAACCTGTACAAACGCCAACTTGGAGATGAGCATCATATGGCACAAAGCCTCAATAACTTGGCTGTGCTTTATCACTCTCAAGGTCGCCATAGCGAAGCCGAACCATTGTACTTACAAGCATTAGAGCTGTACAAACTTCAGTTTGGAGAGGAGCATCGTGATGTGGCACGATGCCTTAATAATCTAGCCAATGTCTATAGTGAACAAGGTCGCTCTAAAGAAGCAGAGCTGTTGTTTATGCAAGCCTTGGAACTTAGACAACGCCTTTTGGGAGAGGAGCATCCTGACGTGGCAAACAGTCTCTACAGTCTGGCAGTCATGTACTCATCTCAGGAGCGCTACCGTGAGGCACAGCCTTTGTATGTGCAAACATTGGCGATTTGTGAACAGCGGTTCGGCTCGAATCATCCTCTTACAGTCAGGGTTCAGAAACGTTTTGCAAGATTCTTGAGGGATGTGAGCGCAGAAGGATGTGCTGATTTAGAAGCGTTGCCCGATAATCCAACGATTCAGGCTATCCTTGCCGAAGTTCAAGCAAGCCTTGAGCAATCTGAATAAAGTAGATATGATGCCTGCTCCACAAGAGAGTTGCCTCCCCTTCAAATTCAAAACGCGATCGCTCTCTCCCACTACTTCTGGGTTGACAGCTTTCTCGAACGGGTAACTTGTGGGGTCGTCATTTTGTTGAACACTGTTCCAAAATAGAGGCATGAAATGTCCCAGATGAGCGGTGATTTTAATCTGGGTGACTTGACTCAGGAGGGCTAAATTGACAAGCGATCGCGACACTACACCAACAGTTACAGCACAGCGATCGAGTTGCGATTTCTGCGATCGCTGGTATGGGTGGAGTGGGGAAAACGGAACTAGCGCTGCAATATGCTCACCTCCATTGGCAGCAACAGACTTATCCCGGTGGGATTTGCTGGTTGATGGCGGGGGAATTAGATTTGGGACTCAGATTGTCACGTTTGCCAGAGTGCATTTGCAGTTGTAGCCCTCAGACGATTTGGATTTGCCTTCTCAGGTAGCATTCTGCTGGCGGCATTGGTTGCCGGGGGAGGTGTTGCTAGTGCTAGATGATGTTTCTGCCTCCTGTAGAGCCGCGCTTTAAAGTATTGATGACAACACAGGTTTAGTTAGGTGTGCCGATTGTGCGGTTAGACTTGGATGTACTCACCAAAGATGTGGCGCTTTCTTTATTGAAGTCGCTGATTGAGGATGAGCGGGTAGAATGGGAAATTAGCTCAAATCTAAAAGCTGTGTAATACTTGAAGAGCGCTTACTGGTTAGAAACGAGTGCTTGTGATGATATCTAGCTTTGCCACTCAACCAGATATAACAATCAACTTGCTACTTGGAGGAGGAATAGACTCAGCAGCTTTAATAGCTTATTACCTCTTGCGAGGAGCAACTGTTAGAGGAATTCACTTCAACTACGGTCAGCCTAGCATTGAGGGCGAGCGTCGCTCTATTTTAGCTTTATCTCAACATTACGGGATTTATGTAACAACAGTTGATCTAGGCTTTTCGATAACTAATACTCAAGGAGAATATCATTGCAGGAACGCAACAATGCTGTTGACGGCTGCCAGTATATTCTCTGCAAAAGGGGGAATATTTTCTATAGGTCTTCATTCGGGGACGCCTTACTACGATTGCTCTCAACTATTTATGGTAGATATCCAACGATTATTCGAGGGATATTTCAGCGGTACGATTCAAGTCGAAGCTCCGTTTCTAGAGTTTACAAAAAAAGATATATTTGAGTTTTGTCATTTAAACCAAGTTCCTATAGAAATCACATTCAGTTGTGAACGTCGAGGTGATTATCCATGTGGAAAATGTCCATCTTGTAAGGATAGGAGAATGTTAGATGAAGGTTACGGAAATCTGCCAATTGCGAAATATTTCGATAATTGATATTAGTACACCTATTCTCGTTCCTTCATTTTCAAGTCGAGGATTTCCAGAAGTTAGAGATATTTACAATTCGATGCGCGATTTTATTGTCGATGTTTCTCTCGTTAGTGCTTATGACCTATACTATGATTTCATAGATAGAGACATATATTATTCCGATCTAATTTTTATCGATAGTGGAGGTTACGAAACTCAACTCCTTAAATCGACTGCTAGCCTAGATGACGTATATGCAGCTAGGGATAGCTGTTCTGCTCGACCCTGGAATTCTGACTTACATCAGTCTGTACTAGACAGATTAGAACCTAATTCTCAATTTGTCTTTATCAGTTATGATTCCCAGGAAAATTCACAACCAATTCTTTGTCAGATAGAATCATCGCTAGCTTTGTTTCAGAAATATCCAGATGTAGCTTCAGAATTTCTTGGCAAGCCAGAACAAGAATCTAATTTCATAAATATAGGTAATTTAATTGGTTATCTAGATAATATAGCACAATTTTCGATACTAGGATTAACAGAGAAAGAACTAGGGAAATCTATTCTTGAGAGATGTCAAAATCTTTTAAGATTACGCTCGGAGTTTGAAAAAAGCGGATTTCAGATACCTATTCATATACTAGGCTGCTTAGACCCTGTATTGATCATTGCATATTTTTTATGTGGAGCAGATATATTTGACGGACTTGCATGGCTTCGATATGTGTTTTATGATGGGTTAGCACTGTATCCATCAACAGCAAATATTATTACGGAAAAATGGAATTACTCAGAACAGGAATTAGCTAACTTTTACGGTATTCAAAATATTCAAACGCTTAACCGTTTAACCATATCAATGATAAAATTCTGTAAAACAAGACGAATTGAGGAATTTTTTGAATGGAACAGAGTGATGCCATCGGTGCTTAATTTAGTTAGAAATGCTGGACTTGAAATTTGAGGATAATTATGGGTGGTAGTGGCGGATCGGGTTGGTCTTCTAGTAATTCATCAGGAATAGATAAATTAGTCCAGCAAGCTAATGAGCAGACTAATGCTTTATCCTATATCTCAGAAATTAACAGCTTACTTCAAGATGCACTCCAGAGGTACAACGATAGAGATACAGATGCCATCAACAAACATATTGAAGACCTCAAGAAAGCCATTGAGAAAGAGCTTGAGGAAGAATCTGTTAATTTGAATTTTGGTGGCTCAGTTCGCAAACATACATTCATTGATGGTTTAAGCGATGTCGATATATTAGTATTAATCAACCAAACTTCCCTTCAAGGAAAGACGCCAAAAGAAGTTTTGGAATACTTTGCAGGACAAATTAAACAACAGCTTCCCAATACCGAAGTCCTCCCTCCAGGTAAGCTAGCTGTGACAGTTCGCTATTCTGATGGGTGTGAGGTTCAACTTTTGCCAGCCATCAAGACAGCCACAGGTTTCAAGATAGCTAGCTCTATAGATGAAAATCAGTGGAGCAAGGTAGTACGTCCTGAAGCTTTTGCTAGAAAGCTTACTGCTGTCAACAAAGCTTGCTCTGGAAAAGTTGTTCCTGTCATAAAACTGTTCAAAGCAGCAGTCAAAGAAGTTTTCCCGACAAACTTAAAAATATCTGGATATCATGCTGAATCACTCGCTATTGAGGCATTTGAAAGATATGAAGGACGTAAAACATATAAGGATATGCTAAATCATCTTTGCCGTACTGCTAGCGATAGAGTTAAAGTACCTATTAAGGATAGAACTGGGCAATCAATACACGTAGATGACTACCTGGGTTCAGAAAACAGTAAGGAAAGGAATAGAGTTTCCTCTTGCCTGGGAAGATTAGCTACGCGGCTAGAGAAAGCGGACAGGCTTCAATCCTTAGAGGAGTGGCAGAAGCTATTGGGGAGCGAGTAGGGCTTGTATAGTTAGCCTGGTAATCCATATTTCCCCACAGCATAAGCTGTTACGCATTTAAAAGACGATAATATGGTGCGTCAGTACAGAAGTGTTTCCCTTGTAAGCGTAAGTGTTCACTCCTGACGCACCCTACAAGCCTCGTTAGTGGTTTAAATGCGTAACAGCTTACTACCAAACAGATACAAACTTTATGAGCCAGTATGCAATTAAAGGTCAACGAATCCACATTGCCGGAAGTGCAACCAAGGATACATCGCCGAACTTACTCAAATATGCACATGAGTTGATCTTTGAGTTAGTCAAGAAACTCGCAGCAGAAGGAGCCACATTCATAATTGGTGTTGGGAATGAACCTCTTTCGGAACCTAACACTCCAGCCTCATTGCCTATTATCTTCGACTGGACTGCATTAACTGCTGTCCGTGAGTGCCTTCAAGCTGGAATAGCACAAGCTTCTGGCTCACAAGGGCGGCTAATTGCCACCGTAGCAACTAGCAAAATAGAAGACAAAATTCCCGACACTCGACGGGAGTTGTGGGAGTTTCTCCTTGCAGCCGAGGCAATTGAGATAGAGTTCCTCAAACCAGGCTGGTCATCAGGTGCATTACGTCGCCAACGAGAGGTGGCAAAGGGGGATATTCTGATAATCCTAAGTGGAGGGGAAGGAGTTGAACACTTTGCCGAGGAGTACATAGCAAGGGCAAAGCCAGTTATTCCTCTAGACCTAAGAATTGGTTCGCGTTGCAATGATGGCAGTGGGGGAGCATCACGCTTGGCAGGTGAAGCACTGACTCAACCCGATCGCTTTGCCCGTATTCTCGACCCAACTGCTGCGGGAAACCTCTTTTCCCGATTGACAACCCGTCAGGGTCGAAGACCAGTTATAGAAGTAGTGGAAGCTGTGGTGCGACTTATCCATGCCCTTGAACCATCTTCTGGCGGCGATCATCCTCAATCGCAAAGCATTCTCAGCAATGTAAAAGTCGGTGGCAGCATGACTGTAGGTAGCATTAATCAATACTACGGCTTTGGGACAGCGCTTCAACCCGCTCAACCTACTCCGACACCTCCCCTGAAGCGTACCATCTTGTTTCTAGCATCCAGTCCCATCAACGCAGCCAGACTGCGCCTGGATGTGGAAATGCGGGAAATTGATAATGGATTGCGACTGGCACAGCAGCGCGATCGCTTTGTCATTGAGCAACGGTGGGCAGTGCGTACAGATGACTTGCGTCGCGCCCTGCTAGATTTAAACCCAGAGATTGTCCACTTTTGCGGACATGGGGCAGGAGCAGGAGGCTTGGTTCTGGAAAATGACGCAGGACAGGCAAAGCTGGCTTCTACCGAGGCTTTGGCAAGACTATTTAAGCTTTTTACGAATCCGGTGCGGTGCGTGGTACTCAATGCCTGTTATTCAAAGGTGCAGGCAGATGTCATTTGCCAACATATCGACTATGTAGTAGGCATGAGCGATGCCGTCAGCGATGCAGCAGCGATTAAGTTTGCCGTAGGCTTCTACGATGCTTTGGTGCGGGAACGGTCGTATGAAGACGCCTTCGACTTTGGCTGCAACGCGATTGAGTTGGAGAACCTACCGGAAGAATTGACCCCTGTATTAAAAAAAAAGCCGGGTTAGAGCCAGCGAAATCAGTTGAGGCACTGATGCAGAAAGTGCGATCGCACTTGCCGTATTGGGAGCCTTCAGCTTCAGCGCCTGAATCAGTTCCTTAGCTGTTATCTCCACTGGGTTACTCCACTCAGGTCTCTCCGCAGCGTACTTTTCCTTAGTCTGTTTAATTGTCTTGGTTAGGAACAAAATTGCGCTCGCGGTGGCGGTCAGTGTTTCGATGACTCCACGTTGAAATCGGTTCTCACTCAGTTTTATCTCAACCATTACACAATTGCTCAGAAGACCACTGCAACTGTTGAACAGTAGTGCTTCCAGTGTCTTCTGAGCAATTGTTCCAAAAACATCTCCCCACAGATACTCACGACATTCTCTCAAATGATGATTATCTTTGAGTAGGTAGGGTTTTATGCCAATCAGCTAAATTGGGAGAACAAAAATATGGTAGAGCCGTTGTCCATTGTCGCTGGAGCAGTTGCCACGCTGATAGTGCCCAAAGTCCTAGAGAAAGTCGGCGAAAAGATAGGCGAAGCCGCGTGGGAAAAAAGTGGGCAAGCCATCCAGACAGTGCGTGAGACAGTCCAATCCAAGTTACAAGTAGCAGGTACAGGCGGGTTGTTGACACGAGTAGAAGCCAATCCGACTGAGGCTAATATGCAAGTGCTTCAAGCCGAACTGGTGAGCCAGATGGACACAGACCAAGAATTTGCTGCCCAGTTAAAAGAACTCGTTAGCCAGATCCAATCCCAATCTCCCGCAGTGCAAGTGATTCTAGATAGGCTAGGGGTAAGAGGCAAGCTAGAGGTAGGTAAAATAACACAAATCAAAGAAGGAAAGAGTTCTGACAAGCAGTTGATAGGCAGAAACTGGCAAGTTGGGGGCGATGCCAAAGTTGGTGATATAACCCAGGAAAACCGAGGTGGCAAATAATCAGCCAGGAGATAACCTAAATCCCAAAATTCAGCAGGAACTGCTGAACAATATTAGAGTGCGTGGCGATCTTTCCACTGGGGATATTTATCAGACAATCAACAATTATTCTGGTAGTCAACCACCTCATCAGCAGGAACTGAGTATCGACTGGATGCGCCAGCATTTTGAGGAGGTCAAAGCAAGTGCTGGTGCTCGCTACACTCCAGAAATTCACGTTGAACTCCCTGAAGCCAGGGTTTTTGAAGGATTGGGCAGAACCGATGCCTTTTTTGACCGTATCGAAAACCTATATGGTCAACTCTGTAGAAAGTGGAATAAGGCAAAACCTTCAGAAACTTTACATGAGAGAATTCCAGAAATAGCTCAACGACTAGAAAGCCTGGGTCGGAGCGTCAGCGCACTAGCTACTGCATTGAAACAAATTGACAGGAATGAATTCCTACCTATTGATTTTTCCAACATTGCTACCCTGGCTCAAGAAATAGAAGAACAAGGATACAACTGCTACTGGGCAGCACGGGAAACAGAATCACCACCAGACGAGGAAACAACAGAAACAGCAGAGGTTAAAGAAAACAATCGCGCCCGACAAGAGTTACTAAATAGCGTTCGCCGTCATATCTCACAAGTTCGAGAGGTAGTCAGAGAAATACACGGGTTGGCAACAAGTAACAGCTCTAAGGCAGCTAACAAAGGAGCGCTCCTGCTTTTGGGTAATGCTGGTACAGGCAAGACACACCTTTTTTGTGACGTAGCTAAACGTCGGCTCGACAACTCACTCCCTACAGTAATCCTACTGGGTCAGCACTTCAATCAGGGCGAACCTTGGACTCAAATAGTGCAGCGCCTGCACCTTTCATTTCGTGATCGCAATGAGTTTCTTGATGCCCTAGATGCCGCTGCCCACGCCCGTGGACACCGCGCGCTCATATTGATTGATGCTCTCAACGAGGGCGATGGCAAGCGATTGTGGATAAATGAACTCTCAGGTATTCTCAGTGTCTTACAAAATTATCCGCGTATTGGTCTTGCGGTAAGCTGCCGTACCTCATACGAGGGAATTGTTATACCAGAAGACGTACTCATTCCCAGCAAGTTAGTTAAAGTCAAACATGGCGGCTTTGAAAATCACGAGTACATAGCCACAAAAACTTTTTTCGACCATTATGGAATTGAACGTCCGAACGTCCCCCTATTAGTACCAGAATTTTCCAATCCGCTTTTTCTCAAAATCTTCTGCGAGGGTCTGTCTAAACTAAAACTAACGCGAATTCCCAAGGGGCTCAAAGGCATTACAGCTATCTTCAATTTTTTCATAGATGCTGTCCACGAAACACTCTGGAAACGACTTGATTACGACAAAAAAAATAATCTAGTTCAACAAGCTGTAGACAAGCTTGCTGGTTACATGGCTCAAACAGAAGAGTCCTGGGTGGAAAGAGAAGAAGCAAAGAAAATTGTTAATGAGATTCTCTCTGCAACAGGATATCAGCAGACGCTGTTTGCCAATCTTCTCAGTGAGGGATTGCTTTCGGAAGACCTCGTTTATCAGCCCTCAGAACAAGGAAGTTCAGAATTGAAGCAGATTGAGACAGTCAAGTTTCCCTACGAGAAATTTACCGATCATCTCATTGTTCGCTACCTACTCAATACGCATCTCGATCAAGCTAACCCTGTAGCATCATTCAACAAAAATCAGCCGCTAGAAAGATTGCTGCCCCAAGAGTGGGAGGCATGGCGCAATAGCGGATGGATTGAAGCTCTTAGCGTCCAATTACCAGAACAGACTGGGTGCGAATTAGTCGAATTGTCTCCACAGGCTAAGACTTGGGATGTCGTGCAGCGTGCCTTTCTCCAGAGTATTATTTGGCGCGACCCGACCAAGGTAACTGAGGCAACCAAAGACTATCTCAATGAGATTTTTAGGGAACAGGGTGGTGCAGAAGTAGTCTACGACTTACTACTGACAGTAGCTACAGTCCCAGAACATCCTTTCAATGCCAGATTGCTCCATCACTACCTCACGAACCTTGAGATGCCTGAGCGTGACGAGCTGTGGTCTATCTATCTGTCTTACCAGTATGAACAACGCGGTGCAGTTGACCGCTTGCTTGAGTGGGCTTGGGAAGCAGAGAAAACGTACATTTCAGATGAAGCAATTGAACTTTGTGCTATTGCCTTGGCATGGTTTCTCACTACGTCTCATCGCTTCGTTCGCGATCGCGCAACCAAAGCACTTATTGCCATGCTTCACTCAAGACCTCACGTCTTAGTGGAGGTTATTGAGCAATTCCTGGGCGTTGATGACCTTTATGTCTTGGAACGCCTCTACGCCGTAGCTTACGGTGTAGCAATGCTCAGCAACGAAGCTGAGGGAGTGGGAACACTCGCTTGCAAAGTTTATGAATGGATATTCGAGGCTGGTACGCCACCAGTGCACATACTTCTACGCGATTATGCTCGTGGCGTTATCGAAGCCGTAGCCCATCGTGGTATCCTTCCAGCCCATGTAAACATCAAGCGAACTCGCCCACCGTACCAAAGTGCTTGGCCTCTTGAAGTTCCCACAGAAGAGGAATTAGAGCCGTATAGTCAAACGAGCGAGGACATGGATGACCGTGAGTGGGCACGTTGGCATTTATACGACTCGGTTATGGGCTCGGGAGATTTTACCAGATATGTCATTGGTACTAATCACGGCGATTTTGAGTGGTCTTCGCGCTGTATAAACGAGCCAAGTACAAAGCAAATATGTGCAATTAGGAAGCAAAAATACGAAGACTTTATTGAATCTCTTACTGAAAGGCAAAGGAATGCATGGGAGCGATACGAGCGAGTGCGCTCAAATGTTTCTTGTTGTAAACGTCTTGATGCGGCCAAACAGAGGGAATATTTAGACCGAGAATTCTCGAATGAGGAATTAGATAGTATATTTGCCCGTGAAGAAACAAGATTTCTGAGGACAATTGGGAACAAGAAGAGAAAGCTTTTCCAGGAGTTTTTTCTGCCTCATCTAGAAGATCCCAAAGGGAAGGAATTCCGATTTGATTTGTCCATTGCACAGCGTTGGATTTTGAAGCGGGTGTTTGACTTTGGGTGGACAGTTGAGAGATTTGGGTGCTTTGATCGACACATTAATTACAACTATGGTCGTGAAGCCAATAAATCAGAACGGGTAGGTAAGAAGTATCAATGGATTGCCTATCACGAATTCCTTGCTCATGTCGCAGACAACTTGGAGTTTGTCGGTGATTCCAGCTTAGACGACTCTTCTCAAACCTATAAGGGTCCCTGGCAAATTAGCAGTGGGACGCGGGACATTGACTCGTCACTTCTACTACGACGCTTACCTGAGCGCGATCGCAGCAACAAAACCACTGCCTGGTGGCAATCGATTCAATATACCTTTGATGAGGCTAATAAACAAGAACAAATTGCTTGGATAGCACAAGAGAATGACTGTCCTGACCCACGCCAGCTTATCGAAGTGACTCGACCGAATGACGGAACTGTGTGGCTGACTCTAGAAGGTCACTACCGATGGATTGAACAAGGACCAATTGAAGAAGATCAGTATGATAGCTTGCGACGAGATATGTGGTTTCAAGTCCGAAGCTACATCGTTCATCGAGAACAAACCAGCGAACTATTAGAATGGCTCGAGGCTCAAAACTTTATGGGAAGATGGATGCCAGAATCACAGTCTATGCTCGATGTCTTTCTTGGAGAATTCCCTTGGGCTGCATCCTATAAGGACAGACATGAAACAGAGGATTGGGTTCAACCTAGCCGCCAAAGAGATGATTTGCCCTTTGTAGTGGTCACAACAACAGAGTACTTACGTGAAGATGCAACATTTGATTGCTCAATTGACGGCACAATATCAGCCTTAATGCCATCTGCATGGTTGATTAGAAACATGGGGCTACGATGGTCTGGTAGCAGATTTAGTTTTGTAGATTCTACAAATGAGGTTGTAGCGTTCAATCCATCAGCGGAAGAAGTTGGTTCCTCTGCTTTCTTAATTTCAAAAGAAAAACTTACTCGTTTTCTCTCCATAAATAACTTTGAGATAATTTGGACTGTACTGGGAGAACGTCAACTCATTGGTGGACACCATCGAGAGTGGTATGGACGATTGGAACTTTCAGGAGCATATCAGCTATGCGATGGGATTGTACATGGAGAACCACTTAATGCATGGCACCAAACTCCACAGTAAAAAGGAGCAAAAACAATCTCTTACCGGGGAAGAAATTCGAGAATGGCTCGAAACTAATAAATCAAATAAGGATTATTTTTCAAAAGCTTCTACTGAAAACGAGCTATCCGATTCCCAATGGGTTGACAAAAATATTGATGCAGCAAAACTTCTAGATGCACTATTTGCCAATTTCTCGGAAGCGCGGGTCGAGTTTAGGAAAACCAAACACTCAGTAATGCTTACGGAATGGTTGCTTGAAAATAACCCCGATAGCTTTGCTGAATTAGTCCAGTTTTTGCGAGGTATCCTTGATGCGGGTAAAGCAACAGTGTCTTGACGCAAGTGCTCACGCCACCAACACCCGAATTTTTGGAAAACTAAACCCAGACCAAAACCCCACAAACCCGCCATGCCCAAAATCCCTGAGTGCGATCGATCGCTGTCTCCTCTTTGCCCGCAACCCACACCTTGTCTGTGCCGTCCATCCCGCAGGCCCCAACAGTAATACTTGCATTGACTTTCGAGAAGACCCCAACGCCACATCAGAGGAATTGTGGGAACCCGAAGGTGCAAGCTACTACAACGGCGAACTTATCCTGCAACCGAGGCAGTACAGGACGCCAGAGGAATTATTGCAGTTAGTAGATACTCACCCGCTGTTTATCGGTCGGTGTCCCCGCTGCGAGCATCCGTTTCCCAAGTACGAAATCTCCCCAGTGCATTGGGACTGTATTCACTGTGGATGGGATGGCTTTGACGAAACTCTTGCAATTGGGTGACAACATTCATAACAGAAATCCTTATTTTCGACTGCCGAGTACCGCATTGTAAGGACTCGGCCCAGGACTGCCACGAGTGGCAAGAATTTATGGAGCGAGCGGTACGGTTGGTGCGAGCAAATTTATACGATATCTGTAGTTGGATTTAGAATCAATTTTTTAAGTATCGATAGCAATAGACGTACTAACAATGTTGGAAACAGGAGTATAAATGTCGGCTTCAACTTCGGGTACTCGAATTGAAATAATTAGTGAATAAAGAGCCATCTGATTCCAGCGATTTAAATACTTTTTCTCTTTCCACCACCCCCCCACGGGATATACAGCAATTGCATCTTTCTGTGCCAATTCTACTGCATTGCCATGCCAAATATCAGAATGAATTGAACCACTATCCCTCGTATTAGGTCCGAGGAACCAATTATTTTCATCAGACATAGTTGAGATTGTTCTACCTTCTTCTTCTTCTCTCGTAGCTTGATTGATCCGCCATTTAAAATCATCGTCTGTTTCCAAAGAGCCTTTGACTTTAAAGCGCAAACCATGAGAAGCGTAACGGTGGCGATATGCCCATCCACGCTCTCCTGGGTTCGGTTCAATGAAGTAGGATAGGGTAATCTTTAGCTCTACTTTTTCCTCTCCTAATTTTTCTAGTTCTTCGCTAGGCCAAGGTAGCTTGTGGAGCTTCATCTCTTTAGTTTTAACATGGTTCGCCTCTAAATAAAAAGGTTGTAGTTCATCTTCAATAATTAGTGTTAAATCATTACTAGCACTTTGAAGCGCGCGTCTTAAATCAGGAACTCCATAACCATAGCGTCTTAAAAGAGTGCGTCTAGCAGTTTTAGAAGATGCGACTTTGAAATGATTCTGCATTGCTGGAGTCCATTCCGCAGAGTGTACGATCAGCGCGCGTACAGTTTCTGGACGATAATGAGAATGTTCTGACATGATGCGTGCTGCCATGTAACTGGCGAGAGCAGTTGCACAGCTTGTGTCGTTCATTCTATCAAACATTCTGACATTTGGGCGGTAGTAAGTTGTAAGAAGGCAAAGATCGTCAATGGTTTCGGCTGGATTTTGACCGTTAAAGGCCATATTTCCACCTTCAAAAACGACATCTGGACGAATTGGCCATTGAGAGTCCCATCTTACCGAAGTCCTGCTGCGAGGCGAGAGATCGCCTCCAGGTGCTAATACCTGCCAGCCCGCATAGTTAGGGTCGAGAATATTAATTTGTTCAGTACAAGCACCCACAATTAGAGGGTTCCAGGCTTGTCCGGGATTTTCTATTGTTTCAAGATCGTTAATATTGAGATAATCTTTTGGAAAGATTTCTTGAAAAATATTACCTGCGGAAACAATCATTAGTCGTCGGAATTCACCATCGTTAAAGCATAGCTGATCCACTGCTGCTGACCAAGACGATGGCGTTCCTGCATTGCTAGAGTCTATACTGCTCGTTACCGCCATACAAAAAACTCGACGGCGTTCGGGAGCTTGAATTTCAGGTAAGGAAACACCCTGCTCCGTGATGGCACCGTAAAGATCGGGTTCGTTTTGTCCGGTATTTGGCAGTATTTTGACTGATTCAAGGCGATGTAAAAGTTTCACTTTTTCGGATGTTGCCAGCATCGGGATGAGTGAGTCAGAATACAAACACAAACCAGCCATTGCAGTACCGTGACCCCGCCAATAAGCACTATCATTAACACCCCAAGAGGGTTCGACAGAGTGCATATCGTCTAAAGCCATTCCTGATGAAAGTAACGGATGAATTCGTGCAACCCCACTATCCAACAAACAGATCGATACAGCGTGTTTGCCAGGTTCAAGCAGTCGTTTTTCTAAATCGTTGACCCATTGAACTTGTTCTGAAGCTGCAATTTCAAAAAACATTGATGGAGTATCTTTGGCGATACGTAATTCTGCTACTGCATCAGAATTATGGATGACTCGTGCCATTCCTTCTACATCGGACATTGCTAGAACAATTTCGCGCTCAGGGAAAGAAATTGCATGAGGTTTTGTGTGAATTTCCAACTTTTGAGTAATCTGGTTAAATTCCTCCCGTTTATCCTTGCGGAGCCAAACCTCCCACCAAATTTTTCGCTCGTCTTCTGGAAATAAAGCTGGATTATCGGTGAATAGCGATGTTACTTTACCAATCTGAACATTTTCTAAACGAGATATCAAAGCTTCATTTTTTGGGTTTTTGGTTTTTGTATTTTTATCCCGATATTCTTCTACTTTTTTCATAAAGTAATCAGAGGAGGACTCGGGAACGAAGACTATTGCTCCAACCATATCTTCCCGTTCGGGGAGTTTCTTTACTACCACCAATTCAATTCTTTTTTGCTGGTTTTCTAGGGACTTTAAAGCAATTGTTTCCTTAGCTTGAATCTCAAATTCTAGATAAAAGCCCGAGACTCCTGTAGCCAGTTTAGAATCGCGGGAGTTTAGCTGTTTGCGAGCTTCTTGGATTGCTCTGCCGATCGCTTGTTCTAGATATTTAGCATGAGCTGCCCTATTACGTTCGGGAGGGGAATTAGATCCACCACCTTGCCGGGGTCTGGTGTAATTTTCACTTGTGCCATTTTCAAATAAATAGATATGAGGAAGCTCGCGTGATTGTTTGGACATACTGCAATTAGGATTTTTTCAATGCTCGGAGGTTCATTTCACGTCGTTCTAAGATAGTCGCCAGCAAATTTTCCTTATCAATTTTCTCATCCTGGAATAGTACAGCCTGCTTTGCAGCTTCATCCGCAGCGCGAACAATTTCAGCTAGACTCAAGTGTTGTGCAGCATTCAAAATCTCTGACCAGTCATTCCATTGCAGGTCAAATAAGACAAGCCGTGTCTCTAAAAGACGGAGAATCATTTCTTCAGTAGGAACTGTATATTCAATAATATCATCGAATCGGCGAAACAGAGCTTCATCTAGTAAATTGGGGTGATTTGTTGCGGCGACTATCAAACTCTCACTCCGATCGTTTTCTATAAATAGCAAAAATGAATTTAATACGCGACGGATCTCTCCAACATCATTGGCATTGTTGCGGTGCGTTCCAATTGCATCAAATTCATCAAAAAAATAGACCCCCCGCGTGAGTGACATCGCCTCAAAAATTAATTTAAGTCGGCTGGCGGTTTCTCCCATAAACTTGCCAATCAGGCTACTGTAGATAGCAGTAAAAAGAGGAAGCTGTAGCTCACCGGCTAAAGCTGCTGCGGTCATTGTTTTACCAGACCCAGGAGTACCTACTAAGAGAATTTTTCTGCGAGGCGATAGATTATAATCTTGCAAGCGGTTTCGTTGCTTCTGTTCTGTAAGAATGCGCTTAAGTTTGGATTCAAGCTCGCGTGAAAGCACCATATCAATTAGGTTAGTCTCTGGGTAGTGTGCTGAGAGTAAATTAGCTAATTCACCTTTTGGCTGAACTAACGGAATTGGATTAGTTTTACGCTCTATTGAAGAACGTTGGGTTTTTGCTTCTTCAATTAATTCACGAATTTCTTCAGCAAGTTTCCCGTGTCCCTGCCTTGCTTCATGCGCTGCAATCTGGAGAGCCGCAGAATAAAACTGCTGCTCTTTGCCTTCTATGTGGCTTTTTAAAAGCGCTATGATTTGACGAGCAGTAGACATAACTAAGCTATACCTTTCCAGAAAATCTCACGTTGGGTGATACTATAGTTTAACTATTATAACTTATCATGGCACTTCACAAACACGAGATTATTAAAATTATTTTTAGCTGATTAACAAGGATGTATTTTAATTAAAAAACTAAATATTATCAACAAAAGAGTCAGGCAAGATTTGCACTATAACAATAGTCCGGACAGTTTTTAAGCAGCCAGAGTACCATAAGACAAGACTGAAGGAAGGTTAGGGTGATTTAAAATCAAATCCGGGTCTAAATATAACTTATCAATAAAGGTATAAAGTAGATGCTTATTGAATTCCAGGCGTTTATAAGAAGCCATAGAAAACACAAATGATTTGGCAGATGAATATGACAGCTCGATAGTTCATGTTTGGCTAAATTTAAGGCAATTAGACTGGCATTAAAATGAAAATTCAGCCGTGGTAAATGACGAGCTTGACAATCAGATAAGCCAGTAAATTGTTTGTCATCAAGAAAAATAAATTCGATCTGAAAACGAGCCTGATAATATTCAACAATTTGCTCAGGCGGTAAGTGAATATCAGTGCTAAATAATAAAGCATTTTTGATTTTTCCGTTGGCTTGAACCTCAGAGATACAAGCCAAAAAAATTTGGCAATTTAAACAACAACTCCAGACTATCAGTGTATAGAGTGAAACTCCCGGTTTTATATATTTGACAAAGTTAAGACGACTCAGATCTTGGCAGTCAACCTGTGCGATCATATTTTCGAGGTGCTCCCAGTTTTTTTTGTTCACCTGTATAGAGATAACGTAGGTTAGCATCAACTCTTAGCTTGCCAATAAAGTCTAAATTTAACTCCCGCACAGCATCCCAGAATTTAGAGCGATAATAATAGCCATCAGCCACCAAATAACGTACAGAAGTTGGGAAGAAACAACGAGTATTCTTCAAATGTTGTGCATAGTCATCAACTCTTGTAAGGTCAGGCTTTGAGCTTTGAGAGTCCGGTTTTTTGCGAGATTTTTTTTGACCAGCAATTCTTCGGATTTTGGGGCAGTTTTTCCCGGGGCTTTATTTGAGGGCGTGAGGGAGTTTGTTGCACACTTAAGCTATAAGATAAACGACTCTCAATTTCGACAATAGAAATCACAGAAATTTCCAACCCCTGTTCCGATTTACCAGCTACACCATTATAAAAATAAGCCTTACCGTCAGTTTTTTTGCCACTTTTCATTAAAAAAGAACAATCAATAACAGCAATGACTGTGTGTTCAGGATTTAAGGCTTCTTTGAGAAAGTATTGATTAAATTGTGGAAAGTTAAAGCTTTTGAGAAAGTGACGACGGTAGGTTTTTTCGCTCA
>JAUBOG010000359.1:0-7070 GCA_036700105.1 Microcoleus occultus BM001215583 | reverse complement strand
TTGTGCAAGTCGCAATGATTGGAAAACTCGATCGTTGACTGTGCGGACTCTTTGTCTGTTGATGAATCCCAGCCAACCCGGAGCGGCGATCGAAGCTAATACGCCTAAAAGTATCACTACGACTAGCAATTCTATCAGGGTGTATCCCTTGTCGCCTTTTATCGCTCTAGTCTTTGGGAAATTGGGGGTTGCTTTGGCGTCACAACTCTGCAAAAGTTTTAATAATATTGCGGTTTTCATTTTACTATCCTGTTTTATCTGCTAGTCGGCGATTCGGAAATGTGTTGTGGGCGATCGGTTATCTTCCTCGCGCACCTAGACCTTGTACTTGCACAGTTGCTGTTGGGAAAAATGCCGACCTTTTGGCATCATAATCAGCATTATTGGGTTGAAGGCGACGGAGGCTATTTCCTCTGATCGTAACTCTGGCTAAGTTTCTTTGCGTATCTACACAAGCATAGAAGCTATTTACGGTGTCCGGCGCGGCGGGTATTCTTAGCGTTGTTTCTGGGACTGGTGTTGCCGTAACTCCTGTTGTGATGGTTGGATTGCCAAGAGCAGTCGTACATTCTTCATTGTTTGTGACTGGTGGCCCTGGGCTGTCGTCAATGTAATTAACTAATACATCCAGGTTGTTGTTCGTGAAATTAGCTGCTCCTGTCGTCACATTTTGAGTGGGATTGCTGATGTCAAAACCTGCTTGATTGGGACCACCTGCGAAAAAGGCAGCACTAGGAAATCGACCAGCAAAGTAGCGTTGTGATGGATCGGGATTTGTCGAGTTAGGATCTCGCAGTCCGTCCTGAATTTGATACCGAACAATACGGCTAGGACAACCTGCTCCTGATGGCTGACACCAAATAGAGTTAGGATTATTTTCTCTAACCTGGTAGTACGCAACTAATGCTAGAACGTAGGTATCGTTGCAGCTACCTGTGCCGTTTGGTGTAGTAGGATCGACGCAAGTATTTGGTTGATCGCCCGCAGTCAGAGGAAGAGAATTCTTGAGAATCTGCCGCTTCCAAAATACAAGAATAGGTGTTTGATTTGCATTTGGGGGGGGGATGAAATTTCCTGCTAGGAGTGCAGGGATTCCTGTAGGAGTAGTGGTCCCCGTAGTTGTAGTAGCGGGATTATTATCGTAAATATAAATAGCTTGGCTCAAATCTTGGGCGATGAAATCAACCGCTGCCTGAATGTCTTGCTCGGTATTTGTCTTGATTTGTTCCCTCCGATCGGTATTCAGCATATCGACTACAAAACCGAGCATCGGCGTAATGATTAAAAATGCCATTACTGTTCCGATCAACAGCTCGATTAGAGTGACACCCTTTTCTGTTTGAGTTTGGTGAAACCGTTTTCGCTGGTGCTGACTTTTCAGAAGCAACCTGAGTAAAGTTTGCATTTTGACTTTTTCCTTTGCCAAATGGTGGGAGAGATGATGATTTGATGAGACGGCTTTGATTACCGACAGACAGATGTGTTAGCTCCAGTAGGGTTAAGGCGAGAACATAATGATTGACGCGCCGAAGCACCTCCTTGTGTAGTAGGAGGAATTTGTGTTTTCATTACTACCAAAGGCGCTTTGGGATTGCCAAGACCGGAATTAGCGACTGATTGCTGTTGAGTTTCCATCGTACCCGCAGCAGAAAAAGCATCCCCCCGGTAAACCCGCACAGTCAGCTCGTAGCCTGTTGTTGTCGGATCGGTCGGATTAGTTGGATTTCGCCAAGCACCCTGAATAAGAAAGTCTTTGTTGCTATTGTTAGTGCAACCTGGGTTTTCATCCAAGTCAACGCAATACAAATTAGCAGCAACTGTAGGAGCCGGAGCAGAAGCAGGAGGAGTAGACGTATCTTTATTGTCCATTAAAGGTTTGATCGCCCCCGTTCTCAAACCATCAATGTAACCTCTAGCCGCCTGCGTGGCCAGTTCCATCCGCCGCGCTTGTACGCGAGTGGCTACTGAGAAAGCCATCACTGGGGCGATCGCGATCATGAGTACCGAAACTACAATCATCGCTACCAATGACTCGATAATCGTGTAGCCACCATCTTGTGACTGAGGTAAATTTTGCTGTTGTTGTCGCTTAGTCATAAATAGGACTCCAGTAATTGCGCGGCAGAAAGTTAGAGAGTTAAGTTGGGCAGCCAGTGGGGCGACTAGAGGTGGCAACTTGATTGGCATTCGTCGGCCAATCTGCCGCTACACGGCTGCACATCAAACTTGTTACCCACGGGTCATTGCGGGGTACTTCTCGGAAATACTCAGCAGGCTGAGTCTTTGTCGAAGGAGTAGTGAACCTTTGAGTAAACAAGTCAGGTGGCTGAGATAGCAAGCCTACGTCAAAACCCCAGTTCCGCGTTGGCGGGGTGAAGTATGGAATCCGACCTTGTGGTATGTTGTATCTAATTAGTTCCTGACTACCTGCAAGAGCCGTAGGGGGTGTAACAGCATTAGGCGATGTGGAGAAAAGACTGGCGAGTTGAGCTACCGGAGTTGGGTTGTAAGGTGCGGTACTAAAGGCGCTGCGGTTTTGCTGGATGAAAGAACCTTTGATATTATTAGCAATTGAATTTGCTCCGGTGTTCCAGAGTTCCAAGAATCGGGGCAAATTTTGCAAACCGCCATTAAAGTCACCCAAAGTACCGCTTAGCGCCCTCGAAGGAGTGTCTCCCGCTCCCACGATCAGATTGAATGTAGTACCATTATTGACAGCTTGGGGAATCCAACCTGTTGTTTCTACGGATGCTAGACCTCGTGGTATGTTAGGAGCCGCTGTTGTTACACCCATGAGCTGCGGGACTGGCACCAATAGAGGCTGCGACCCGCTGTACGATGTTGGCACTGCTGGTAATGGGGGAGTTGTTAAGCTTGTTGCTCCTAAATTAGGTAGCAGTGTGGCGCTGCCGTCTCTGATCGTGGTGTTGGTTGGAGGGACAGTGAGGTTGACCACATACGGAAGATTGGTAGTGGTATCACCGTAACCAACATTACCCCCATTATTCTGTGCAAACCACAAAGCGTTATTTCCTAAACGAGGGGCACCTGTTATAATATTTCCTCCAGCATCAATCCCCAAAGGCTGTGGAGCGGTGGGGGTATCCAACTGTGGTGGGGCGGTTCTCGAAAAAGCCACGCGGCGGGGGAATCGCTGCAATGCTGGAATAGGAGGATCGACCGTCGATCCAGCTCTATAGGTAGTTAAAAGGTTAGCTGGATTGTAAAGTGTCCCTGTAACATCAGAAGCTCTGCGCCCTGGCTGTGTAGCGGAAACAGGAGTCAACGGATCGACGTACCAGTCGGCATCAGTACACTCAGAAATCGGCAGTTTTACGCAAGTTTCCATCAAATACTCTGGGAAAGGCCCCCGCCGCTGGACGGGGGTGACAAAGTTGTTGAAGTAGGAACTTGTAATCGGGGGACTTGGATTCACGTAGCTAGCGTCTGTCAGCAATGTAGCGCCCGCAGGTAGGGCAACTCCAGGGGTAATTAAATTGCCGTCGCTTGCAAATGCTCCGCTGGAAAGTCCGTTAGTAACAAAGTTGTTGTTGAAAAATCCTTGCTGTCTGCGAGGCAATACAGCAGCAGAACCCGCATTGTTTCTCAGATCAAAATCTCCCTCGTTGCGGAAGCCAAAACGGTAATTTTGCGATAGAAGGGTTACTGCATCTGCTAGCACTGTTGCAGGTCTCCAAAAGTCTCCCCCACAGTTCGGGAGTCTCGGATCGCCCTGACGGCAGGCAAAGCTGGGGTCAAGGGTGTTGCGGGTGTAAAAATTTCCCCAAGTTGGGTTATCCACAGGCTGCCTAAACTCTTCCACTTCTGTAAAAACGGGCGTCGGATTTGCCGGATTTGCCGGCGGGATGTTGCCGTGAAGGTTAAAGGTTCCTTTGATGTAAGCAGGCAAATTCGATACTAAGGTCAGGCCTTTTTCTCTGACTACAGCATTTAAGTTCCCTGCTGGTGATATGGGGTTTGGACCCGGACCGCGAAATAGCTGCTGACCGTTAATCAGGACAATGCCGTTAGGCTTGCGGGTGGGGTCGAGCAGGTTGTCTCCAGGACTGAGTTTTTTGTCGGTCAATGGTATGTTCGATCGAGAGCTGCGATCGGGCAGCGCGTCGTCTCGACTAGCATAAATAATCCCGCTGTTCGGCAGCAAATATTCTGGTGTTGGCCCGTTAGCAATTGCTGGAGCGGGGGAGTTTTTAAGTTGAGCTAAGTCAAGCTGAGTGGATCGAATTTCTAGGGGTTCCCGTTCTTCTAGGGGTTGGTTGTAATTGCCTGTTAATTGTGCGGTACCCAGTGGACTGCTAAGGGTAAAGGCTTCGTTGACGATCGTCCTCGGATCGTCGCGATCGATTGCCTTGACTTCTCTGCCGTTGATAAATGCTACTTCTTGAATAGCCCCGTCCGGAATCAGTGCTGTACGAGGGATCGTGCCATCAAGTATTTGTAGAGCACAATTAGTTGAGTCGATCGCTGCTTGTTGTGCTAGCGTGCGCTCGGTTGGAGGCACTTGGAGGGCAGTTCTCAACGGCCCGTTGGCAAACCTACCGTCTGGAAAAACCATGTTTGCCTGAGCCTCCAAAATTGCGTCTCCACCGCTGAGCAAGCCTGTAGCAAGGGTCAGGTTGGAACGAGCGGATTGCGCTCTTGTCGGGGGGTCGTAGGTGATGCCGTTGTTAGAGCCGATAAAAGCCTGCTGTGTTCCCCGTCCTGCTGCGCGTATGGCGATATCTGGTGCCAGCGCTCCCTCTCCGCTGACATCTGGCAGCACTCCTCCTGGGGACAGTGGCGTCGAGATGTTTCTAGCTGTGGAAGCGTTGCTGGGGTCATAGTAGCTGCTGACGCAGGCCAAGGGGGTTTGAGTTGGTTGGGTTGCTGCTGGTGTTGTTGCGTCGAAGTTGCTGTTTGCGTACTGATACACTGCCGTTGCCCGCATCCGCAAGTCGCCTTTGGCAAATTGGCGATTGGCGGGGTTTTGGCTTTCATCAACAAAGTTAGGACTTGCCTGTGGTACTGGGAGAGTTGCGCTGATATCGGTAGGAGTAGACCAACCTGCTACCCAGGGAGTCCAGTTGCCGGGGTTAGGGCCAGTGGTAGTATTGTTCCATACTTGAGAACCAGGGCCCAGGGGTGACATGGGCATGGAGTCCGGCCACACGACGCGGTACTGTTCCACATCAGTCGCAGTTTCCGGGTCGTCGTAAGTATTAAGAACGGGAGGAGTAGCAATCGACGATGCTGGACCCGTTCTCAATGTACCGGTACCATCTATCCAGGTAGGCGGTGGCAGGAAGGAATTAGTGCGATCGTACACTCCTGCACTGGTAATTACCCGCAACCCACCAATACCGTCAAGGGGAGTTCTGGGTCTTTCAGCGGCACTTTTTTCCCAAAAACCATCGCTGAAAGGGTTTGGGGAACCGGGCGCACCGAGTTGTTCCCCAAAACCGTTACCGCGGTCTGTCGATCCCACGTCAGCGAGCTTGGTCACTTGCGGTGTGCGCGTGCGAATTGTGCCACCTTGCCATGTAGTGGTGCCATCTACTTGCTGAGCATCATTAATAAAGCCAGTGCCGTTCCACCGCAGTGCTGGCAAATTGTTACCCACAGTGACTCGATTCCCCAAGAAATTTTCGCTGCTAGTAACTGGTAATTGCTCCGGGTCTTCGGCTGGTAGCTGAGCGGGACTAATGATGAGCCCGGCCCCAGCGAGAGCGCCTACTGTCGCAGTTCCATTAGGAAGGCTCCAGTTCACATCCCTAGGTCTGAGACTGTTGTTACCGGCGTCTTGAATAATGTAGGAAGTGGTCGGCACAGTCGGATCTAAATACTTTCCGTTGAATGTCGCGCTGGCGAGGGGTGCTTCTGCAAAAGTAACTTTCCGCAGCCGTTCTTTAAAATAATCTTCTAATGCTTGATCGCGACTCTGATTCTTTGGTGCCAGACTTGCTTGCTGAACTGAAACCGGGTCGTTAGTACCTGTTGGATCTGCTTGCTTTTGACCGTCTACCAGGGCAGCTAACCGCTCGGTATAAGCGTTGTTGTTGTAAAGTACCTCAAGGCTATTGTTCGTGACAGATTGATTGGTAGTGTTAATTGTTGGGGCATTTGTATTGGGGAAGCCAGCAGCTATAGTTCTGAAAAGATGTACTCCTACGGCATTTGCCGTTGTACTGTTGCCCGACCACCCGTTAACAACATTACCACCTACGATAATTCGGCTATTTTCTTGATCGTAAAAACAGGATTGCTGGCTGCTGACTTGATATAGTTGTACTGTATTTGGCGCCTGTAAACCAGTTACCAATAAGTTGCTATTTGTCAATATCCGCCCGTTTAAATTCAACGGAGGCCCTGGCGATATATCTAAGTCGTCTTCATACACAACCGCGTTGTTGCTGAGGGGAATGCGGCTTTGGTCTTGCTGGTATTCGAGAGCGGATATGCTGGTGGTTCCAGGGAAAGGTTGATACAGATTGGGGGGGGTCAAGCCGTTTGCTATATCTGCCTGTGTAATCGGTACGTTAACCGTGTAAACAAAGAAACTTTTCTGGAGCCTGCCAGTTATTCTTTCCCAACCGGAGTCTCCTACCAAACTGGCAACCGTACCCTCTCCTTGAGAACAGGCGGGGTTGGTGCTTCCTGTTCGCATTGGCGGTGTTCTGGCATCTAGTTGCCTTCTCGTTCTCGTTGTTCCTGCTTGGGGTTTTGGGGTACGGAAGTAGATTCCGTAAAGAGTAAAAGTGTCAAATATACCGTCGTTATTGGTATCGACGGGATATCTCCAGGCAGTATTTAGCGCTTCATTTTCGGCTCCAGCCGGGGTAAAAAGCGAGCCTTTTGGGTCGTCATTTTGACTGACATCATTTGGAGGCTGGCTTAGATCTGCTCTGAGTACCAAGCGTTCCTCACCCGCGAATGTATAAAAATCAGGGTTTTGAGCAGTTGGGGTGGCTGGGTAAGACGACATCATCCGGTACAATTCTGCATCTGACGGAGTAGATGTCGGTCTTTGCGGGTCTTCCCGCAGCATATATTCAATTTTCGCTTTCGCCCGA
>JAUBOG010000358.1:0-7090 GCA_036700105.1 Microcoleus occultus BM001215583 | reverse complement strand
TTGTGCAAGTCGCAATGATTGGAAAACTCGATCGTTGACTGTGCGGACTCTTTGTTTGTTGATGAATCCCAGCCAACCCGGAGCGGCGATCGAAGCTAATACGCCTAACAGTATCACCACGACCAGCAATTCTATCAGGGTGTATCCCTTGTCGCCGTTTCTAGATCTAGTCTTTGGGAAATTGGGGGTTGCTTTGGCGTCACCACTCTGCAAAAGTTTTAATAATATTGCGGTTTTCATTTTACTCTCCTGTTCGATATGCTAGTCGGGCGATTCGGAAATGTGTTTTGGGCGATCGGTTATCTTCCTCGCGCACCTAGACCTTGTACTTGCACGCTTGCTGTTGGGAAAAATGCCGAATTTTCGGGACTGGAAGGAACATTACTATTTTGAAGGCGGCGGAGGCTGTTTCCCCTAATAGTAACTCTGGCTATATTTCTCGATGTATCAACACAAGCGTAGAAGCTATTTGTATCTGGATCTGTTATTTTTAGGGTGCCTTCTCCAATTGGAGTTGACCCCCCCCCTGCTGAGGTAACAGCAGGATTTCCCAGAGCATTAGCACATTCATTGCCGCCTGACAATGGTTTTGGAGTGTGGTCGATGTAATTAACTAATACTTCAGGTGGCTCATCGAAATTAGCACCTCCTCTTGTCACATTTTGCTCGGGCCTAGTAATGTCAAAAGCTGGTGCATTGGTGGCGGGATTACCTGCATTGTAAGCTCGATGTCTTGTTTGCCCGGCTCGGAACTGAGTATAAAGCTGACCTGTGGTAAGACTTTTTTTGTTTTCCAATCCGTCCTGGATTTGATACCGAGCAATACGGGTAGGACAAGGAAGTCCTGACGGCTGACACCAAATAGGAAGATTATCTGTTATTTGGTAATATGCAACTAATGATAAAACATAAGTATCGTCGCATACTCTTGGTTGACCGGGTTGTGGGTCTGTAGGACAATCACTTGGCTGAGGAGTCACGGTATTATCTGCTGGAATAGCGCTCCTGATAATTTGGCGCTTCCAAAATACAAGAATAGGAGTTCTATCCGCTCCTGTGGGGATGAATTGTCCCTCTATGAGTGCAGGAATGCCAGTAGTAGTATTGTTATCATAAATATGAATAGCTTGACTTAAATCTTGAGCGATGAAATCAACTGCAGCCTGAATGTCTTGCTCGGTATTTGTTTTTACTTGTTCTCTCCTATCTGTATTCAGCATATCGACTACAAATGCGAGCATTGGCGTGATGATTAAAAATGCCATCACTGTTCCGATCAATAACTCGATCAGGGTCATGCCCTTTTCTGTTTGAGCTTGCGGATATCTGTTTTGTGGGTGCTGATTTTTCAGAAGCAACCTGAGTAAACTTTTCATTTTGACTTCTTCCTTTGCCAATTGAGGAGAGGGATTTTGATTTGATAATTAGGCTTTGATTATTTACAAAAAGCGGGGTTTCCAGCGGGGTTTAGGCGAGAACATAATGATTGACGCGCGGAACCACCTCCACTCGTAGTAGGCGGAATTTCTGTCTTCATTACCACCAAAGGTGCGTTAGGGTTGCCCAACCCAGAATTAGCAACAGATTGCTGTTCAAGTATCAAAGGTCCTGGAGCATCGGCTCTGTAAACGCGAACTGTCAAAGAGTAGCCCGTGTCTGTCGGATTGTTGTTAACATTACGAACACCCTGAACGTAAAAGTCTTTTTTGCTATTAGTACAGCCGGCGGTTTCATCTAAGTCATAACAGTACAAATCATTGAGGTTTCCAGTGGGAGCGGGTGGATTGGCTGCACCGTTAAACTCAGGAAAGCCAGACGGGCTTGCTGGGGTTGAGCCTGGTCGAAGCGACCCCGTTCTGAGAGCATCAATGTAGGCTCTCGCCGCCTGCGTGGCTAGTTCCGTCCGCCGCGCTTGCACGCGAGTTGCTACTGAGAAAGCCATCACAGGGGCGATCGCGATCATCAGCACCGAGACTACAATCATCGCTACCAGCGACTCGATAATCGTGTAGCCGCCGTCTCGCACCTGGGATAAATTTTGGTGTGGTTTTTGCTCGGTCATAAGTGGAACTCCAGTAATTGCGCGACAGAACTTTATCAGGTTGGAGGACAATCTGATGGGAGATTAGGAGAACTCAAAGCTTTCGTACCTGGAGAGTTAGCTAATTCAGCACACATCAGAGTTTTGACCCAATCGTCATTGCGAGCTACTTCCCGGAAATATTCAGCAGGCTGAGTTCTTGTCGAAGGAGTAGTGAACCTTTGGGTAAACAAGTCAGGTGGCTGAGATAGCAAGCCCACATCAAAACCCCAGTTCCGGCCTGGCGGGCTGAAGTAAGGAATCCGTTGATTACCTGCATCAGTGTTGTAGGTATTTCTGATGCTTCCGGGCGTGGGGAAAGGGTTAGGCGCTCCCGGTCCCCTAATCTCAAACAGGCTCGCTAAAGATGCAGTAGCTGGTAGCTGAATTGGCTGGTAGGGCGCAGTGCTAAATGCGCTGCGGCCTTGCTGGATGAAAGAGCCTCGGATGTTGGTAGCAGAGTCGCCGTTGTTCCAGCTTTCCAAGAATCGGGGCAAGTTTTGCAAGCCACCGTTAAAGTCTCCGATCGTAGCATTTAATCTTCGTGAGGGAGTGTCGCCAGCTCCCACGATCAGATTGAAAGTGGTATTTACCGCCTGGGGTATCCACGATGTTTGTCTGGCAAAACTTGTGCCTCTTGGCATTTGGTTTCCGCCTGGAGGAGGAGTAGCTGCTGACAAAGTTTGGATCTGCGGGACGGGGAGCAATAGTGGCTGCGACCCGTTGAAAGGTGGTGTTGGTGTTAGTGGAATTGGCGCTGGGTTTGCTGCCGATCCTATTGCCGCATTGTTGGGTAATGATGCTGCTGCTAAAGGTGGCACCGGTACATTTGCTCCGTCTGTAGTAGTTCCTGGGGGTGTGGTATCGGGGTTGACTACATAGGGAGGGCTGGTGTTGTCGAAGCTGACGGCACCCCCAGCACTTCCGGCAAACCACAGAGAACCATCTCTGGAATCAGCAGTGGCGCTAATAAGACCTCCCCTAATCCCCAAAGGTTGTGGGGAGGGAAGATTGCTCAACGGGGGAGAAGTAGCGGGAGGAACAGCAGGGGTTCTGGCAAAAGCTACGCGGCGGGGGAAGCGCTGCAATGATGTCGCTGGAGGAGCGAAAGTTGAGCCAGCTCTTAGTAAAGAAGGGTCAGCAGGATTAGGTGCAGGATAAGGCGTCACATTCAAAGTCACATTTTCGGCTTTGGGTGTGGTGGCTCCTCCTGTCAAATCGATAAACCAGTCATCATCCTCACAAGCAGCCACCGGCAATTTGGGGCAAACTTCCATCACGTACTCGGGGAAATTCCCGCGCCGCTGGACGGGAGTAACAAAGTTGTTGAAGTAAGAACTCCACAAAAACTGGGGAGGTGTTACTGGTGGTGCAGCCACGTAGTCCCCGTCTGTTAGCGGTGCACCCGCACCAGGGAGACCTACTAAAGTCCCGTTATTTGAAAACGCCCCGCTGGAAAGTCCGTTAGTGACAAAGTTGTTGTTGAAAAATCCTTGCTGGCGGCGAGGCCAAACAGCAGCAGCACCCGCGTTGTTTCTCAGATCAAAATCTCCCTCGTTGCGGAATCCGAAACGGTAACTTCGCGAGAGCAAGGTTAGGGAATCTGCCAGTACAGTTGCCGGTCTCCAGAAGTCGCCCCCGCAGTTCGGGAGCCTCGGATCGCCGGCGCGACAAGCAAAGTTGGGGTTAAGGGGAAGGTTGCGACCGTAGAAGTTTGACCAATCTGGCGCTACCCGAGTAACAAACTCTTCCACTGGCGTAAAAGCGGGTGTGGTGCCTGGAGCGGCAGGCGGGTTGTTGCCGTGAGGGTTAAATTCTCCTTTAAGGTAAGCAGGCAAATTCGATACCAAAGTCAGTCCTTTTTCTCTGACTACATCGTTTACGCTAGTTGGTGGGGTGGGGGTTGTGCCGCCGCGAAATAGCTGCTGTCCGTTAATCAGAAGGATACCGTTGGGTTTGCGGGTTGGGTCAAGCCGATAGTCTGTGGGACTCTCTCTTTTAGTCTGGTCAGGAACTGCCGATCGAGCACTGCGATCGGGCAATGCGTCGTCTCGGCTGGCATAGATAATCCCGCTGTTGGGCAGCAACCATTCAGTTGGTGCAGTAGTATTGGGTCCTGCAATATTGAACCCCCGCAAGCGATTGATATCTAATTGAGTGGCGCGAATTTCTAAAGGTTCCCGTTCTTCTAGGGGTTGGTCGTAATTCCCTGTTAAAGTTGCTGCACCCGTAGTGCCGGGAAGGGGACTGCTGAGGCTAAAGGTTTCGTTAACACCACCAGGGTTGTCCCGATCGATCGCCTTGACTTCTCTGCCGTTCAAAAATGCTACTTCTTGAATAGCCCCATGCGGAATGAGTGCCGGAGCGGGAGCAATAGCGCCACTCAGAATGTCCAACGCGCAATTAGTCGAGTCAATAGCTGCTTGTTGTGCTAGCGTGCGCTGGTTTCCGGGGACTTGGAGGGCGGTTCTCAACGGTCCGTTGGCGAACCTACCGTCTGGGAATACTAAGTTTGCCTGGGCTTCCAGAATGGCATCTCCACCAGTGAGCAAGCCCTGAGCGTTCGGCGGATTAGAAGTAGCGGTAGTGATGGATTGCCCTCTTAGCGGCGGTCCGTAGGTGATGCCGTTGTTGGAGCCAATGATAGCTTGTCTTGTTCCGATCGCAGGCTCTCCGCTGACATCTAAGCTCGCGTCGTTTGAGAGTCCCGGTCCAGTTGTGATGTTTCTCGCCGTAAAAGCGTTGCTGGGGTCGTAGTAGCTGCTGACGCAAGCCAATGGAACTTGAGTTGGTTGGGTTCCTGGTGTAGCTGCCAGAGCTATTGGGTCGTAGCCGCCATTTGTTATTGCATAGTGATAAACTGCTGATGCCCGCATCCGCAAGTCGCCTCTGGCAAATTTGCTGGTTGTAGCCCTTTCCGCAACAAAATTAGTATTGTTCTCTGCTGGTGGCAAAGCTGTGGCATCTGGTAGAGCTGGTGCAGCCTGTACCTGTGTTGACCAAGTTGGGTCCCAGGTTCCCCAAGTTCCAGGAGCAATAGTGCCCGCCGCCACACTACCGTTATTCCATACTCGGGAACCTGGTCCCAGCGGTGACATCGGCATTGAGTCCGGCCAAACTACAGGGTACTGCTCAGTCGCAGTTGCAGCAGGAGTTTCCGGGTCGTCGTAAGTATTGTTGGCAGCGGGAGCAGTTCCGATCGATGCTGGACCGCTTTTCAAGGTGCCCGTCACGGTATCTATCCAGCTAGGTGGCGGTAGGAAAGAGTTGGTGCGATCGTACACTCCAGCGCTAGTAATTACCCGCAGCCCGCCAACACCATCGAGGTCAGTTCTCGGTATTTCAGCCGCTACTTTTTCCCAGAAACCGTCTCTGTAGGGAGGATTTGGAGCTGTTGTAGCAGGTGGTGTTTCGCCCGTACCGTTACCGCGATCGGTTGCTCCCACATCAGCGAGTTTTGTCACTTGCGATGCCCTGGTACGAGGCGCGTCGCCTCCCGTCCAGGGAGTTGGCACGTTGTCTACCTGTTGTTCGCCACTGGTAAACTTGGTGCCATTCCACCGCTGTGCTGGCAAGTTGTTACCGACAACCACTCGTTCGCCCAAATTTTCTTCGCTTGCACCAGACTCTATGCTACGGGGGTCTCGCGAAGCTAGCTGAGTAGGAAGGATACGGAGATTAGTCGGCCCGTTGACACTACTTACCTCTGTTGTTCCATTAAAGGTAGGAGGAGTCGTCGGAAAGCTCCAACGATCGATTGGTCTGAGGCTATTATTATTCCCGCTGTCTTGAACAGTGTAGTCTGTGTCGGGATCGATTACCTCTAGAGGTTCGTTAAAAGGAACTTTCCGCAGGCGTTCTTTAAAATAATCTTCTAATGCTTGAGTGCGAGTCTGACTCTTGGGTGGCTGCATTGCTAACGTAACGAAATCAGGATCGGTTGCTGGAGATTTTGCCGCTTGCTCCTCTACCAGCGCATTCAACCGTCTGCTATAAGCGTCGTTGTTATATAGTACCCGAAGGCTGTTTTCCTCAACAGATTGATCTGTAGCGCTAATTGCAGGCGCGCCTGTATTGGGTTGATCTGGATCGGTAGTGCTTTTAAAAAGATGTACTTCAACTGCATTTCTTGGTGCGTCGCTGCCCGACCACCCGTTTACTACATTACCTGCTACAACAATTTTGCTATTTTCTGCATCGTAAAAACAAGATTGCTTGCTGCTGACTTGAAATAGTCTGATATTTCTGGCACCACCCAAACCCGATACCAAGAAGTTGCTATTTGTAAGTATCCGCCCGTTGAGGTTGAGCGGAGGCCCGGGAGATATATCTAGATCGTCTTCATAAACAACCGCATTGTTGCTAAGGGGAATGCGACTTTGGTCTTGCTGGTATTCCAGGGCTGATATGCTGGTAGTTCCCGTAAAAGGTTGAGAATTGGGAGGCAACCCACCCGCTGCGATATCTTGGGCTGTTATTGGTACGTTAACTGTGTAAACAAAAAAACTTTTCTGTAGCCTGCCAGTGATTCTCTCCCAACCCGAGTCGCCCACCAAACTTGCAACTGTTCCTTCTGCTTGGGTACAAGCTGGGTTGAGGTTTCCTGCTTGCATTGGCGGAGTTCTGGCATCTAGGGGTTTTCTAGCTCTAGCTGGCTGTCCTGCTATTAATTTTGGAGTACGAAAGTATATTCCGTAAAGAGTCACAGTGTCAAAATTGCCGTCATTATTGGTATCGACAGGATATCTCCAGGCTGTATTTAGCGCTTCATTTTCCCTGGCGGGTGTACCGATTAAAAGTGCAGCTTGTGGATTGTCATTAGGGCTAATAGTATTATCCGGGTCATTAAGGTCAGCTCTCAGGATCAGTCGCTGCTCGTCCCCAAAACTATAAAAGTCTTGTGTCGGAGTGAAAGACGACATGATCCGGTACATTTCTGCATCTGAAGGTGTAGCTGTCGGTCTTTGCGGGTCTTCCCGCAGCATATATTCAATTTTCGCTTTCGCCCGA
>JAUBOG010000357.1:0-7099 GCA_036700105.1 Microcoleus occultus BM001215583 | reverse complement strand
TTAATATAACCCAAAATCAGGACACGGCAGTGCCGTGTCCCTACAATCGATCGTGGTAGGCAAACGGCACTGCCTTGTCCTCTATATCATTCCGGTGCAGCCGGAATTGATATAATGCCGATGAATAGCGGAATTGATATTATTAGTTATTAGTTAAGGATTGTTAAATGCTGCAATTAATTTTCGATACCTGCGTGCCCAGAGAAGAGATTTTATCGGGAGACTTGTCTCTAGATTTATTTGCAGCAAAATTGCGGCTGGTAGTCGAAGGAAATGCACCTCAAGTTTATCAAGATGCTAATAAATTCTTTGCCAATACTTTCGCAACTGACGGCATCAAAACCCTGATCGGTGAAGTTTTTGGCCGTTTGATGAAGCAAAGCGCTGGGGCTGGGGTGGTTCGTTTGGAAACGAGTTTTGGGGGCGGCAAAACTCACGATGAAATTGCACTGTGGCATATCTGCAAGCTAGGGCGAGAAATTGCCGGATTGGAACGGTTTACAGATATTAGCGTTATTCCCGATCGCCCTTTGCAAGTTGCTGCGATCGACGGGCGTGATTTAGACCCGGAACAAGGAGTTTATCATGCCGACAGCGGCTTGACAACCTACACGCTTTGGGGCGAGATTGCTTACCAAATTGGCGGGATTCAAGGCTATCAGTTATTGCAAGGTAGCGATAAAAGCGGTGTCAGTCCGGGTACTTCGGTGTTGGAACGGTTGACGGGCGGACAGCCGACTGTGATTATTTTAGATGAAATTGCGCGGTATTTGCGATCGGCAAAAGCGAAACAAATTGGCCGCAGCGATTTAGCAAAACAAGTGGTAGCTTTCCTGTTTTCCTTGATGGATTTGGCGGCGGCGTGCGATAATTTAGTATTGGTTTATTCCCTCGCCTCATCGGCAGATACCTTTGCTGAAGAAACGGCGGAATTGCAAGAAACGATGCGCGCTTCTGCAAGACAAGAACGGGTGTTGAGCCCTTCTACAGATACCGAAATTTACAACATCGTCAAACAGCGCGTGTTTGCGACAGTTAGCGAGGAAGCGGCGCAAAAAGCGGCATCGGAATATTTGGCGGCTTACCGCAATTGCCGCGTGAATTTGCCCGATGGGTGCAAAGATGCGTCATACTCAAGGGCGATCGCCCAAAGTTATCCGTTTCACCCGGAATTGTTCAATCTTTTAACTAAAAAAATTGCTTCTATTCCCGAATTTCAGAAGACGCGGGGCGCTTTGCGGTTGTTCGCGCAAGTGGTGCGTTATTTGTGGAAGGAAGAAGGAAGAAGGAAGAAGGAAGAAGGAAGAGGGAAGACGGAAACAGAATTTAGGGAGGACAATTCAGGATTCAAAATGCTGAATTCTGGGGCTTTTGTTCCCATGATTCACACGCATCATATTCCAGTGGGGATGGATGGCGAAATTACTAACGATCTTACTTCTCGGTTGCAGCGATCGCCCTTGCGGAATGCGATCGGCGCTGATATCTACAATCCCGATGGTAGACCGGCTTACGCGCAATTGCAAGATGCGGAATGGATAGCAGCGGGAAAACCGCCGTTTTCTACTTGGGTAAGCAGAACAATATTTTTGCATTCTTTGACTCAGGGAAATTCTTCGGGTATTCGGCTGGCTGAGTTGAATTTGTCGCTGCTGACTCCGGGGGTTGATAGCGGTTTTGTCGATCGCGTTTTAGAAACGCTGACTAAGGTAGCCTGGTATTTAGACTTCGATCCGATAACATCTTTGGCGCGGTTTAAGGAAGAACCTTCGATTAACAAAATTATTACCGAGGAGAAGGAACAAGTCGGGGTTTTGGCGGCGAAAGAAGATTTGCGAACTCGCCGGGATAGCATTTTTGCCAAGAAATTCTTTACCTTAGTTTCTAATGTCGAAAGTCCCTCAGATGTAGACGATAACCCGGATGATGTGGCGCTGTGCGCGATCGACTTTGACGAAGCCACGGTGGATGCTTCTACCGACGCAGCGCCGGAATTAGTCGAGAGAATTTTTAACAGCAGCGGCGAATCCGGGAAGTTTCGCACCTACCGCAATCGGTTGTTATTTTTGGTGGCGAATCGGCTAGAGTTGGAAAGGGCGATCGACAATTCGAGAGAATACAAAGCAATTCAAAATATTCTCAAAAGTCAGAATCGGTTGCAAGATTTATCGGGAAGCCAGCAGAAGCAATTGAAGGAAAGGGAAGGCGCGAAAGATATCGCTGTGAGAGTATCTCTGACTAATGCTTACCGCCATTTATTTTATCCTGCAAATGATGCTGTGAAAGCACCGAAAGGATTGATGCACTACACTCTTTCCGCCCAGGATGCGAGTACGGTGAAAGGCAAAAACAACCAGCAGGATGTAATTCTGAAAGCCCTGAAAGATTGCGGCAAGATTCGCCCAGAAGAAGCTAAATTTTTCGCCCCGGCTTTTATCTTGCAGAAAGTTTGGCCTGCGGGATTGGATAGTTGGACAACGAAGGCGCTGCGCGATGCTTTTGCTAAGGATTTGAGTTTGAATATTCTGCTGGATGCGGAAGTTTCGATGCTGCGGGAAACGATTCGCGAAGGTTTGAAAAAGGGCAATTGGGATCTGAAAATCGGCGATCGACTGTTTATCAAAACTGATGATAGCGCGTTGGTGTTGCCGGAGACGATCGAATTTAGCGATCGCCTCTCCCTGTACAGGCGCGGCATTCTCGAACCTCCAGCGCCGAAATTAGTCGAAATCAGCGCTCAATTGATGCCCGGTACGGATGCTGCAAAACCCGTGCGCGTCAGGTGGAAGGCGAAAGGAGCACTGACTGTGAGTTTGTATCAAGATAATATTTTGGTGCCGGGAAATTTCTTCCCTTCCGATGAGTATGAAACTGCGGTTGTGAATAACTGTATTTTTCGGGTGGTGGCGGATTACGGCAACGGAGAAACTGCACAAAAGGAAACTAATGTCAATCTAAATCCTCAAGTTCCTAGCGTGGGAGAGATCGGAAATCCTCCTTATGTTGTGGTAACGCCACAGCCGAGTTTGTGGGAGGCGAAGCCGACGGTTATCGAACTCGACGGCACGGTGAATGCGGTTTTTGCGGGATTGGGCGATCGGCTGATCGATTACAAAGTTCAGGCGATCGAAATGCTAGAATTGTCTGTGAATCGAGTCATGGATTACCGCAAATTGGGAACAGCAATTGCCCTATTGCAGCGCTGGCAACCGCAAATCGACCAAACCGCAACTATTCAAACCGGCGACCAATTTGTGCGGCTGGAATATCAAGGACAGATGCGGGGATTTCAAAGTTTTTTCTCGACTATCAACAATTTGTTGAACAGTCCCGACGCGCAAGGGGATGTTTGTTTGAAAATCACCTTAGAATTCAAGCCAGCTTTGCCGGCAAATGCCTCGGATATTAGCAGTATAAAACTAACGCTCGATCGCAATCCAGTAGAAAGGTTGAGTTTGACGGCAAGAGTAATATATTGAGGGAATAATTTAGATGATTCGGCGATTGAAATCGCTACTACACAAACGATGTCCGCCTCCGCGGACTAGGAAAGAGAAATGTTGGGTGATTCGGCGATTGAAATCGCTACTACACAAACGATATCCGCCTCCGCGGACTAGGAAAGAAATATCTGATAAACCCGCCATATTATACCAAATTCGGGTTTGGGGCATCCGTTATTCTTCAACCCGCGAAGGCGGGTTTTGTTTGTATAGACGCGGTTTCAACCGCCGAGTCATAAAGGGGAGATCCAACCAAGATTTGGTATTATGCAAGAATTTCAATTACGAATTTTACCGATCGATAATAACAACTTCGCATTAGAATTATATCAATGCGCGTACAAGAAAGCGGGAGAGAAAAAGCGTCCGGCGGCTAAGCGATTGGGGCGACTCAAAGGCAATGCCTTGGTTTTGGCGAGACAAAAAATTTATGCAACTCTCAAAGCGAACAATTACGATCCAAAAACTTTATCTCAGCAGCGACAAACGCCTTATATTTTATCAGAAGAATCCGGCGTGAGTTTGGCGATTTTATTTCAATCGCTGCAACCGCTATCGAAAACCGAAAGAATTGCTAATATTGCGGAAGGGATTATGGCGATGAGTAATGAAGAAGCGCATTATTGGTTTGGAAAAATTGCCAATGGCAATCGTTCAAATGCTTTGAAAGCCTTGCGAATTTTGTTGGGAGATTAGCGCGGGGCCAGAAACCTGTACAATAAAAATAACCAACAACCCAATAAATCATGCGCCCCAAACTATTCATCGAGAAAATCATGCCCGTAAACCTGCTAAACGAGCAGGTTTATTACGAACACGGCGGCAATCCATTTAAAGGATTGCACCGCTGGTATTCGCGCAAACCTTTATCATTTTCTCGCGCTTCGGTTTTGGCCTCGATTTTACCCGCAGAAATCTCTTTAGAAGAGTTTGAATATTTGCTGGGATTGGAACCGGGGAAGGAAATTAAACTCTACAAAACTCCCCCGTCTTCGGTGCGAATTAAAAAGGTTCACGACTATTGCGATCAGGTGTGGGGGAACCGCACGCCGACGATTTTAGATGCGTTTGCGGGTGGGGGAAGCATTCCGTTTGAGGCGGCGCGGTACGGGTTGAATGTGTTGGCTTCTGACTTAAATCCGGTGGCGGTGGTGACGATGAAGGCGGCGATGGAATATCCGCTGAAATTTGGCCCGGATTTGCAGGAGGATATTGATAAATGGGTGAAATGGGTGGGGGATGAAGCCGAGAAAAGATTAGCTGATTTTTTCCCATCTTTACCGGGAGAAACTGTGCAGAATTATTTGTGGGCGCATACGGTGGTTTGTCCGAGTTGTCAGTCGGTTGTGCCGTTGAGTCCGAATTGGTGGTTGAGTAAGACGAGTAATTATGCAGGTAAGAACCAAGCGAGAAAGGTTACGAGTGATTGGTATGCGGTGAAACCTATTCCTAACTTGGCACAGAAGCGGGTTGATTTTGAGTTGGTGAAGGGGAAGAAAGGCAAGGATACGACGATCAAAACGGATGATGGGGAGTACGATCCGAGTGATACAGTTACTCTGAGTCGGGGTGTTGGTAAATGCCCGAATTGCGATACTGTAATTGACGATGAAATTATAAAGGCTCAAGCTCAATCAGGACTTTTAGATCATCAGTTGTATGCAGTCGCTTATAAAAAAGGTAAAGGTAGTTTAGAGTTTAAAATTCCCGAAAAAATTGATTTAGAAGGATGGGAGTTAAGCAAACACTATTTGACAAATAACTATTCGGAATTGCAAATAAAAAATTTAATACCTGTCGAATATATTATTAACGATCACGGTCAAATTCTCAACTATTGTCAGCAATGGTTTCAACTTTTTAATCCTCGTCAGTTGCTAACGCTTGTCACTTATATAGAAATTATCAACGAAGCTAAGGTGCTGCTACAGGCTGAGTATGAACAGGAGAAAGTACAGGCGATCGCGACTTATCTAGCTTTGGTATTAGATAGATGTGCTGATGCAAATTGTAGGCTAGTTATTTATAATGCTGCAAGAGCTTGTATTCAAAAAGCTTCTACACAACACTCATTAAATTTAATGTGGAATTATCCAGAAGTAAATGGCGCTACAGAACTCTGGAGTGCTTGTCAAGAAGAAAGTGCTAGAGACTATACACCCCTTTGTAAGTTATTTGGTACAAAACCCCACTCAACAGGCTTACCCGGTATCGAACAATACGACCCGAAAACCATTCAAATTGATGCCGCATCCGCCGATAGCCTCTACCACATTCCCGATAATTCTGTTGATGCCATTATCACAGATCCGCCTTATTATGGAACTGTTCCTTATGCAGATTTAGCCGACTTTTTTTATGTCTTCCAAAAGCGAACTTTAGGCGATATTTTTCCCGAACTATTTGTTAATGAAATTTGCGATAGAGATAGAGAAGCGGTGGCCAATCCGTCGCGCTTCCGCAACATGGGCGCATCCCCCGACGAACTCGCCAAACAAGATTACGAAGCAAAAATGGCCCTCGCCTTCGCCGAATATTACCGAGTTTTGCGCGAAGACGGCGTGATGACAGTCCAATTCAACCACAAAGAATCGGGCGCTTGGGACGTGCTCACAAAATCCCTCATCGATGCCGGTTTCGAGATTACCGCATCCTGGGCCGTCAGTACCGAAAATCCCCAAAACTTGCACCAAGCCCAGAAAAACTCGGTTTCCAGTACCGTCCTTTTAGTTTGCCGCAAGCGCGACACCAACGCCGCCCAAGCTTGGTGGGACGATTTGCGCCCGGAAGTCGCGAATCTCGTCGAACAGCGCGCCCCGGAATTTGAAGCGAACAAAATCGAAGGAATCGACCTTTATTTAAGCGCTTTCGGCCCGGCTTTAAATGTGTTCAGCCGTTCCTATCCCATCCTCGACAGCAGCGGCGAAGAAGTGCGCCCGGAAGTTGCTTTTGCTGAGGCCAGAAAGGCGATCGCAAATTACCGTTTCCGCAAACTCGTACAAACAGATACTGCGGGATTTGACGCGCTGACTCAATGGTATTTCCTCGCGTGGGATGCCTTCCGCGCCGTCGAATTCCCCTTCGATGAAGCGCGACAACTCGCCCTCGCGATCGGCGGTTTCGATGTCACGGATTTAGCCAAAAAATACAAATTGATTGACTCGGTTAGCGGCACTTGCAAACTTTTGACCCCGAAACAGCGGCTGAAAAAATCAGCTTTTTCGGTGAATCCGCAAGAGTTTGCGCTGACATATTTAGTCGATGGATTGCACGCAATTATTGCTTTGTATCAAGAGGATGGAGATATTCAAATCGTGCGGGAGTTTATGAAAAAAACAGGTTTGACGGATAATGATAATTTCATGCGGGCGATCGAAGTTGCTTTGAAAGTGATTCCGCGTTTGGGCGATGAGAAGAAGCGGATACCGGAGGAGAAGGCTTTGTTGGATTTGTGGTTGGCGATGGATGAGATTAAGGCGAAGGTTGTTTATCAACAGATGGAAATTCCGTTTGAGGGACAGTTGAGTTTATTTTAATTGGATTGAAGAGAAGAGATCCCCCCTAACCCCCCTTAATAAGGGGGGGACAAGAGATGA
>JAUBOG010000356.1:0-7124 GCA_036700105.1 Microcoleus occultus BM001215583 | reverse complement strand
CCGTTTCCCTACAATTGATTGCGGTAGGGAAACGGCACTGCCGTCTCCTCTATATTATTCCGGCTGTGCCGGAATTGATATCAGAAGAAGTTGGCAAACTCCTCTATATTATTCCGGCTGTGCCGGAATTGATATCAGAAGAAGTTGGTAAATGATTTAGGGTCGCTATATTGCTTATAACTGCTTGCAAACTCAACGAAGTTTTACAATACCTAAAACCTCAATTCATATTCAGCAGTAACGCGATTGTCTCCTTGGAAATTAGTCGAACCTCTGAGCAAAATCTGGTCGCTGATCCGGTAGCGCAAATTAAATTCAGTCGGCTGATTAGCTGACAAAACTCGAATGATTGATGCTGAAAGATTGCGCGTGATATCGGCCCCAACTTCTAAACCCAAACCGAGGGAACCTGCACCAGAAGCACCGCTCGAACCCGATCGCGCTGCTTGTACTTCATTCCCTCTGATGCGAGTAGGAAATAAGCGAAATTCGCTCAATCCCGTGGCGTTTGTTACCGCAGATTGCAGGTTGTTCAACAAACCCGCACCGGCTAAATTGGCGATCGCCAGTGTACTGTCTCCCTGTCCCAAAGTCTGCACGAAACTGCCGCCCAACAGCGCTACAATCTCGGTGGACGATCGACCCGGAGAGCTCCTCAACTCCAGATTTTCCGCCAACTGCGAGGCTTTACCCTGCACTAGCGCTTGAATTCGGACACTCCGCACGCTGCCGAAACCTGTAGGTTCGTCGGCGATTTCCGATGCGACAGATGTTCCCGGAGTGCGGTACCGCGTTACTTCCTGTACCGAAGTTGCCAATCTCACATCCAGCGTCGGATCGAGTCCTTGTGCTGGTACAAAGGTAGCAGTCTGCGGGTATCCCCGATCGAGTTTAAACTGCGTGGTAAACAAATTCACCGACCCGGAAGTCAACCGAATCGTACCCTCCGGGCGAATATCATCTAAAGTTCCGTTCACCGTCAAACCCCCAGTCGCCTGAAAATTCAATATCGGCGCACTCGTTACCCGAATTCCGCGGCCCAACTTCAGCCGCAAATCGTTTAATGCAACTTCAAAGGAAGGGGAAACAGGAGGGGAAGCAGAAGGGGAAGTCGCACCAGAATCAGCAGCAGAAACTTCAGCAGCAGGAGAATCAGAATCAGAAGTGGCAGAAGCTAAGCGAGTGGCGCCCCCGGCACTTGGCAGAAACACTTCGCCGTCGTACAGTTCAATGTTACCGCTCAACCGCGGCCGCAAAGCCGTACCCGTTGCTTGGACTTGACCGACTGCGCCCCCGCGATACAATCCTCTGAGATTGAGGGCTAACTTGTCGAGATTCACTGCTAAGGGATTAGCAAAATCCACATCGCTCTCCGCAAAAGGCACAGACAGCGGAATCACCCCCTGGGCGACGATTTCGCCCTCAGTCAACTGTCCGCGAATTCCCTCTACCCGAATGCGATCGCCCTCAAAGCGAACCGTCCCAGTCACCCCTGTCAGCGGTTCCGGGAAAGCTCGCGCCCGGACGGTTGCATTTTCAAAATTCGCGATTCCTTGCGCTACAGGCTCTTGCAGCGTCCCCCCCACGCGAATTTGCACGGCTCCCTTACCGCTGACCCACGCAACTTGCGGAGTCAATACATTAATAATTGCCAAACCTTCATTTTGCAAATTCGCCCTCAAATCGATTTGATTGCTGTCAGCTTTGACTGTGGCAAAAGGCAACTCAAAAGGCAAACTTCCCTGAACTTCAATCGGTTCGGTTTGAGTTACCAAAGCGCTGCCGCCAAAATTGAGGCGCGCGTTGCTGTAACTGAAACTGCCATCGGCTTTTTTAATCGGTTCTCCGTTTAGCGTCCCGTCAAGCAAACTCAATTCCCCGGCGAGTTGCGGGTTTGCCAAAGTGCCGGCCAAGTTCGCCCGCAAATTCAAATCTCCGGTAACGTCAACGAAGGGCAATTCGACGAGTTTTGCCAACTCTTCGACAGGGACATTTTCGATCCGCAACTGGCCCGATTGCGCTTGTTGCCCGATTTGTCCCGAAAAGCCGATCGCACTTTTGCCCGATCGAATTTCCAGCGGCAAAACTGTTAAAATCCCATCCTGAAAACTGCCCTCAATACTGAACTGTTCGGCGACATATTTGCCCCACTTCCAATCATCGCCTTTGACGTTAAATTGAGCTTGAACGCCCGTCCGCAAAGAACCTGCGACAGCAATTTCCCCGCCAAAAGTTCCCTGCAACTGAGATAAAGGAGGCAACTTTTCCGAGTCTTTCACAGCCTGCTGCTGCTGCAAAATTGCTTCAATTTCTGCCAAGCGGCGCAACTGTACGATTAGCGCGGCTTCCGGTTCTCCGACTGCTACCGTTTGCACGTCAGCGGCGCTACCGTAAACCGGAGGTTTTAAGCCTCGCGCCAAATCGCCTAAATTGAAATACTGCAAAGCGGCTAAAACCTGCTGCAAATTGCCTTGCTGGATGTTAACTTTCCCGGTAAATTCAGGGTTGGCGCCTGCTTTCACGCTGCCGGAAATTAAGTATTGACCGCTGCCTTGGCGGAAGATGCCGTTTGTCAGAGTAGCGCTGCCGTTACTGTAGCTGAATTCGGCTTGGAAACTGTCACCTTTAATGTAGCCGATCGCCGGTTGGGCGATCGCAATTTGTCCGCTTGCTTGCAAAGTCGCCGGATTTAACGGCAACTTCCAACCGGGCACGTTCACTTGTCCCGAAACCGTACCGGTTATCGGCCCCAAACCGGCCTCTTGACCCGGTGATAAATTCAAAGCAGCCAGGGGAAAATCGCTTAAATTGACTCGCAGAGTTTCTCCCTCAGTTTGGCCGCTGGCTATCGATTCCCCGCGTTTAACTAAAAAAGATGTCGGCAGAAAAGATTGATTTAAAGCTACTTCAATTTTGTCGCTGACACCGGCCAAACGCAAATCTACACTTTTGCCAGCGCCCGCAGTCACACTCCCCGCCAGTACCGGGTCAAAAGCGACTTGATTTACGGCTAAATCCCGCACTTCCACGTCGCCAACCAAGCTGAGTGAGGCGAGAGTTCCGGTGAGGCGGCCGCTAAAATCGACATTGCCGCGCAGGGGTTGATTATTCTCTGCACAAGAAATGTGCGCATTTGCGCACAAAAATCCTAACTGTTCTGCCGGCAAAGCTTCCAAGTTAAAGTTGGAGAGTTTGACATCCAAATCTAGATTAGAAATTGAAGGCAATCCTTTACCTGCGAGTTCGACATTAACAATGCCGTTTGCCGTCAAACCGGGAGTTGTAGCGTTCTCAACTTCTATCCGCTTGCCGTCCCAATTAAATACTGCCTCCAAAGGTTGTTTCAGAAACGGCAATTCTGAAATGCGGAAACTGCCACCGGCGCGAACATTTCGTAGGGGCGGTGCCCCCGTGCCCGCCCCAATCGGGCCGGACAAATTGACATTGCCGCTAAACAGCCCTCGGAGTAAGGGCAAACTTTGGGCTTGCGAGACTAAACCTCCGGCTTGCAAGCTTTGGCGCTGCGACTCAAAGGCTTTCTGGAAGCGGCTTAAAGCAATTTGACCGCCAGAAATTGAGGCGCGCCAATTCCCAGATTCGGCGCGGCCAACCGCATTGACAATGCCGCCGCCGTTGGCGAGTCGAATTTGCCCTTCGCCGTTGGCGGTGATGCCGTTGGCGGTGAAATTATCTACACTTCCCAAAATGCGGACTTTGCCGTCGAGGGTTCCGGCAATTTCTGGCGGTAAATCGGCAGTTAGCAGCCCGGTTTGTTTGAGGGTTTGTTCCAGATTGGCGAGGGCGATGCCGTTTGTTTCTAGCAATGCTTGCCAGTTGCCGTTTTCCAATGTAGCTGTAGTGTCGATCGCCCCCAGTCGATCGGCCAAAATCCGTCCTTCTGCACTAGCACGAATTCCCTTCGCTGTCAAATTATCCAAACTGCCCGCGGCTTGGAATTCGCCGTTAACTCGACCGTCAAATCCTTTAGGCAAAGTTGCGGTGAGAGTAAACAGTTGGGTATCGCGGATGGTTTTTTCTAGGCGGCTGAGAATAACTCGATCGAGATCCGCGACAGCTTGCCAGCGTCCGGCATCTAATTTTCCCTTAAAATCAACCGTACCGCCGGCAATATTTAATTGGCCGCTGCTGTTGACAGAAACATCGGCGATGGTTGATTTGTCAAGACTTCCAGCCGCTTGAATTTGATTCGATATTTGTCCGTCTAACGATTTTAGATTTTGGATTTTGGATTTTAGATTGTTGATATTGGCGACTATTTGGGGATTGTCAGCCGTGAAAGCCAAGCCTACATCTAACAGCGGCAATCCTAAATTTACCAGGCGGTCGATCGAAGTGCGATCGGTTTCTGCGGTTCCTTGCCAATTTCCGGCGGTCAATTCTCCTTGAAAATTCACATTGCTGCCGCCCAGATTGAGTTTGCCGCTACCGCTGGCATTGATGCTGTTCGCGGTCAAATTGTCAAGGCTTCCCGATGCTGTCAATTGACTCGATAGCAGTCCGTCTATCGATTTTAGATTTTGGATTTTGGATTTTAGATTGTTGAGATTTGCAGATTGCTGATTTTCGGGATTGAATGCGGAAGCGACATCTACAATCGGCAGTGTCAAATCTACCAAGCGGGCGATCGAAGTGCGATCGGTTTCTACTTTTCCCTGCCAATTTCCCCCGGTCAATTCTCCTTGAATATTGACATTGCTGTCGGCAATATTCAGTTTGCCGTTGGTGCTGAGATTGATTGCGCTAGCGGTCAAATTGTCAACATTTCCCGCAGCTTGAAATTCACCTGCTAGCTGCCCGTCAAGGGATTTGAGATTTTGAATTTTTGCTTTCAAATTGTCGAGATTGGCGGGATTTTCCCGTACTAAAAACGGCAATCCGATATCAATCAAGCGATTGAGAGCAACTTTATCAGTTTTGCCAGAAGCTTGCCAGCGGCCTGATTCCAGTTTGCCATTAACATCAACAATACTATCAGCAATATTCAGGGTTCCTTTGCCCGCCGCCGCGATCGCATTCAAACTCAAATCGTCCAGAGTTCCAGCCGCTTCTGCGGTTCCCGTAAAAAAACCTGCTAATTCAGGAGGTAAATTAAGTCCCGGTACGACTTGCTGCAAGCTATTTACAGGCACGCGGTCGCCTGTTATCAAAGCTTGCCACTGACGGTCTTTGAGCGCCGCATCCACATTAACAGCAGCAGCGCCAATTTTCACAATTGTATTTTGCAAATCCGCTGAATTGCGATCGGCTCGAATTTCACCTGCTGCGGGGAAAGTCCCTTGCGGTGCTTGCCATTGGACTCTAGCTTGGATGTTGTCTAACGGGCCGAAAATTTGAGCTTTTGCGGAGACACTGCCAATCTTAACAGCAGCCGGAATCGGCAGAGCGTAAATTTGGGCGAGATTATCTGCGGGCAAGTTTTCGGCTTGCAAATCAAAGACTAAACCCGATCGCGAATTCTGACTTCCCAAGGCGATATCGACTTCACCTTTCCCGGCAATTTTACCGCCCGCCGCCGGCACTATCAAAATATCGCTTAAAGTCAAAGCTAAAGAGGAAAATGGGGGAATAGAAGATGGAGAATTCGGACTTGGGGTTTGAGCTATTCTTCCCCGTTCCAGTTGAAAATTAGTGCTAATATTGTTTAATTGCAGGCGATCGACCGTAACGGGTTTTGTGGCGGCGATCGTACCTGCCAGTATCGGCTGCGCCGCAGTCCCCGTCAGCTTAGCATCTACCTTGAATTCCCCGGCCGCCGGCACCGGCAATACTACTTTTTGACCTAATTCTTGTTCCAGCGCGCTGACAGCATTTGCCACAGCCACTGGTGGCACGTTTGTTACCAGATCGAACCGAGCTTGTTCGAGATTAAAATTAGCGCCTGCAGCCACTGTTCCTGCTATTTGAAGGGGAATTAGACCGTAATTACCAGTCAAACTATCGACCATCAAATTAGTTCCCTGAAACCGCAACTGACCGCTGCTATTTTGGATAATTTGTTTCAGCGGATTGATGCTTGCCTGCACTCCTGCAAAACTAGCAGTTCCGGTAATTTCCGATAATTTATTATCTCGAACTTGCAATGTTAAGTTGCCATTTGCCAGACCTTTTTGTAAAGAAATGCCGGGAAGTTTCAGCAAGCGGGCGAGGTCTGTCAAAGGCAAGTTTTGACCTTGCAAAAGCACGTTTGTTTGAGCCGCAGGCAACAGAGAATCTGCCTTGATGGCAAAATTGTCATTATTAGTAAACTGACCGTTTAGCTCGTAGAGAACGCGCTGATTTTGCTCGCGAAATAGAGCGCTGCCGTTTTTCAGGCTTACAGAAATCGGAGCCGAAGTTTTCTGTCCGGCTGGGGGACTCGGAACTAAAACTGCGCCGAGATTTTCGACTCGCACGGCATCAATTTCAGTTTTAAATAAACCCGGAGATTTTCGCTCTGCAGTTGGCAGATTAACCCAGCGGCCTTGAGGATCTTGTTCGATATAAGCACTGGGTTTGACTAAAGTAATATCTAATTTGAGAGTGCCCGAAAATAGCAGCGGCCAAATTGAAAATTGCACTTCCACTGCTTCTGTGGAAGCATAATCGGGATCGGTAGCAGTTGCAGGTAAAGTCGATCGGCCAAACCGCAAACTTGTAAGAGAAAATCGCTCCAAACGCCCGAGTTGCACGGGCCGCTTCAGTGTCTGACTGACTTCAGATTCCACAATCGGAGCTAACTTTTCCCGCACCCACTGGTATCCTACCGCCGCCCCAATCAAAGCGAGAATGCTCGCTCCCGTACCGCTAAGCAGCAGCAGACGCCACCAGCGGCGGTGGGGACGGGGTGCGAGTTGATTTTTGCGATCGTCCGAGTTTGTCATGCGTGTTTCTCAGAGCTTGTGAGAATTCAGGAATTGAGATGCAGCAGCGAGTTTTAGACAGGTATAATTTGTGCGGTCGGCTTGGCAATGCTTCTGCCTTTGGTAGACTCATAACTGAGGTTGGAAGTGCCGATCGAGCAACGCCCGAAGCTTGCAGCGCCGGAGCGAACGATCGGCCGATTCACCGAAAATCTCTGTTCTTATCACTTCGCTGTCACAGGTCAACTGTCAACTGTCAACTGT
>JAUBOG010000355.1:0-7126 GCA_036700105.1 Microcoleus occultus BM001215583 | reverse complement strand
AGAAGGGGGGGACTGGAAACCTCTTAAGTCCCCCTTCTTAAGGGGGATTTAGGGGGATCGAGATTTAGAGTAAAAGCGAGATTTTCCCACTCACTGTCAACTGTCAACTGAATTAAGCAGCAACAGGCTGTGCTGTTACTAAACCTTTTAGGAAGCCAGCAGTTTGATCTACGCCGTTCAAGTCTATTTTTACTGGCTTTGGCGTTTTCATCAGACAGTTGACTATTTTTAGCGCGAATTTTTGTGGTTCTAAATCTGCGGGATGAATCACGTCTAAAATTCCCAATCTTTCCAGCTTTTGGCTGCGGATAGTTTGTTCGAGGTCGCCATTTCCCACAAATGGCAGCATCATCGCCCGCACCCCAGTTGTCAAAATATTCATGGTAGTGTTGTAGCCTCCCATACTAATAGACATATCGGCTTTTTCCATGTATGCCAGCAGATTTGGTGTATATCGCTGAATGTTAATGTTGGGTTGAGTTGATACCAAAAGCTGCATTTGAGCAAACTTTGCTTCCGGAAAAAACGGCCCCGTAAATATCTGGATTTGATGGGGAACAATCCGCTGTAAAATCGGAGCTGATTCTACTAAAGAGTCTAGCAGTTCGTGTCCGAATCTACCGCCGCCGATACTCGCCAAAATTAGCGGTTTGTCGCTCTCAAGCGCGGCTTTATCTTCATCGTTTAGTACGGGATTTTCGGGTGAAGACTGCACCACGTATCCGGTGTAATGAACCGGGCAGTTTAAATCGCTAATTCTAGAGAAGCTTTCTTCCAATGGTTGAAATTGCCGATCGCCGTGAATCAACAATAAATCGAAGTATTGATTCATCAGCTTGCAAATTTTTTCTTCGTGCCTTTCCCTGTCTTGTTTGGTGACAACAATATCCCGCAAACTGCAAACTACTTTGGTCTTTCTTCCTTGGGCTTTGACTCGATCCAAAAGCGGAATTAGTTCAAAAGAAAACCGCCGCCTGCCAAAGGGAAATAACTCGACCATCAAAACATCGGGTTGAAAAGAGTTAAAAATTTGCAGCAGTTGATTTTTTCTGAATTCTTGAACTTCGTCAAGACTGCGGGAGTCGTCAACAACCGAGAGATTTTCAAATTCCGCATCGGTTTCGATCGCGGGCAAATTCACAACTTCAACTCCGGCGGGAACTTCAAAACCTGCGATCGCTTTTCCGCCGTTGACAAAGCAAATTTGGAAGTCTGCAACTAAGCCGCGCACAATTTCCATGCTGCGGACTAAATGCCCGATTCCTAAAATGTGCTGGCAGTAAAACATTAGCTTTTTCATCCGACTTTGACCTCCTCTTTTTGAGTAATTTCTGTGTTTTCCGGCTGGATGGGTATTGCAGATAAGTCCAGCATCCGATCGAACAATTCCCGAATTTCACCGACGTTTCGTTCGAGGGAAAACTGCTGCAAAACCCGTTCCCTTCCTGCTTTGCCAAACTGCTCTCCCAATTCAGGTTGAGCTAGCAGTTTTCCTAAAGCTTCTGCTATGGCTGGCGTATCTTTCTCGGAAACTAAAAAGCCGTTTTTCCCGCTTTCTACCAGTTCGCCAATCCCGGAAATATCGGTAGAAACCACTGGAATTTCCATTGCCATTGCTTCTAATAAAACATTGGGAATTCCGTCGCGATCGCCATTTTCCATGACTTGACAAGGCAGCACAAATATGCTAGCCATCTGATATACTTTGACCAACTCATCCTGAGTCATTTTTCCGGCGAGAGAAACAACATCCGCTACATCTAAATCGGCAATTAATTGGGCGAGTTCTCCCTCCAAAGGCCCGTAACCTACGATGTCGCACTGAAATTTATGCCCTTGCTGTTTTAACTGCTGGCAAGCTTGGATTAAATAGGGAAATCCTTTTTTTTCGCAATACCTGCCGACGCTCAAAATTAAGGGAGTTTCGGTTTTGTGCTTGACAACAGTTGATGTGAAACGGGTTAAATCGATGCCGTGATAGGATAAGTAAATCGGCGTGCTGCTGGTGGAGAGCGATCGCAAATACCGGTGATTGAATCCCGTACAGGTGAGCACGAATTCTGCACTGCCAATTCTGCGATCGAGCACTTCCGCTTCCGTCAAGTAAATATCCTTAGCGTGAGCAAAGATATTGTAGGAAAAATTGCCAAAAATCTTGGCTATTTCTGTTGTTGCTGTCGGCACATTGGCAAAGTGAGCTTGCAGGTGGGAGAGTCCCAAATTTTGCATTGTTGCTGCCAAATATCCCGCTTGCAAAAATTCATTCAAACGCTTTTTTTCGGGACGCTGCAAGTGAAATAGCAGCGCTTGCCAATATTGTCTAGGACTTTGAGATAACAGTTGCCAGTGAGCTTTTAGCAATTCGATTAAATCTTGAAAATTGAAATTTGGCAGCAGTGTCGGAATGTAAGTAATGCTGGCTTTTACTTTGTCAACATCGGGATGATTTTTTTCGTCCGTCGGTTTTCGGAGGGAAAACAAGTGCAAAGATACTCCTTGACGTTCTAATTCCAGAATTTCATTCAAGATGAATGTTTCGGAAAGTTTCGGGTAAGTTTTGAGTAGATAGCCTATGGATTTGCGATTTTTAGACATATACAACAGTTGATAGTTGACCTGTGGTAGGGGCGGTGCCCCCGTGCCCGCCCTCTTAGTTGACTGCGTTACATACCAATTTCTAATTAACTGCAGAGGGCGCAGAGAGTACAGAGAAAGGGGAGATTTTTCACGTGAAACTGTTTTTTTCCTTTGCTTTATTGCACTGTGACAATTGGCTTTAGCCCTGAAAAATTGAGTTCGATCGGAGTCACCGGGTTGGATAATAGGTGGGAAATATAGTGAGCAATGCGGGGCAATCCGCCTAAATCCAAACCTGGAACAAGGGCGCATGAATGCGTTTTTTCTAATTTAATTAGCAGCAAATACATCAAATTTTCTGGAGTCAATTTATCGGGATGAATCATCGCGAGCAAACCGAGTTTTGACATTTTTTCAGCTCGCATCAATTGTTCGCTAGCTGGTCTAATTCTAGGAATTGCGATCGTTCTTTTTCCCAAGGAAAGAACCTCCGTAATCGTGTTATAGCCGCTCATGCAAACGACTGCATCTGCTGCATCTATATAACTCATCAAATCATCGGTGAATTCCAAGATTTTAACCTTCGGATTCAAGGCAGCTTTTTGATAAAGTTGCTCCCGCTGCTGAGGGGGCATTTCCGAACCGCAAATAATCACGCTGCGGAAAGCTTCTGCTTGCAGTTGTGCGGCTCCGGTTAAGTAAGTGTCAACCAACTGATAGCCGTCTTCGCCGCCGCCCGGTGTGACTAAAACTAACTGTTCGGGTTCTTTAACCTGCAATTCTTCGCGTCTGGTTTCTCGGCTTTTCAACCCCGGTTCTTTGCGCAGATACCCGCAATAGCGCACTTTTTGAGCAACTGCCGGCGGAAATTGATACTCGCGGCAAATATCAAACACTTCCGGCATTCCGACTACTAAAATTTGGTCGTAAAACTTCTCTACTGCTTGGAAAAAACCGTGTTCTTGCCACTCGCCAACTGTCTTTTCGGGACTGTCTAAAATGTCGCGCAGAAGCAGTAACAGTTTGGTTTGCGGCAACTGTTTTTTCAAGAATTTGAGGGTAGTTACCAACTCATTTTTGATGCCGTAGGGTTTTTTATCGACTAAGATAGCATCTGGTTTAAAATTTATTGCTGCCATCAAAATCAAATCCGATCGCAGTTTGACAGTTTCAGCAATCTCTGTATTCAAATACTTGACTGATATTTCCCCGCTTTCGCCCCGATTCAAACAGGGAATTTTGATATAGTCAAGTCTCGGCGGCAGTCTAAAACTTTGCAGCATCGGCGAACCGGATACTACCAAAATTGACAGGTCGGTAATAGCACTCAATAAATGTTCGCAAATAGCCAGCATTCTGCGGATGTTGCCGAGACCAAATGCGTCGTGGGAGTAAACCATTAGTCTCATAATCGATGTGCCTCGATAAGTTAACTGAATGCACGTAGATACTGTGAACGAGAGCGCTCTCGAAACTTATATTAACAAGCTGCGAGCGATTTCAAGCTACTGGAACTTTCAAGGAATTCTCACGGATAGCATAACTTTCAGAAGCTGGCAATATAGGTTTCGCTACTCCTACGCTGCTACTCCAACGGCCGATGCCGATATAGTAAAATCCTGCTGCTGCCATCAATTTTGGTTCGAGAAAGTTGCGACCGTCAATGATGATGGGAGTTGTCATTTGGCTGGCAAGTTTGAGGTAGTCCAGTTCGCGGAACTGTTGCCATTCTGTGACTAATACCAGGGCATCGCAATTGCGGGCGAGTTCTTCTATATCTGCTGTCACGGTGACTTCAGATAAATTGAAATCGGGGTTTTCTGGGGAAATAATCGGATCGTATGCTTTGACTTTGGCACCCAAACGGGTGAGTTGTGCAATCAAATCTAAAGCGGGAGCATCTCGCAAGTCGTCGGTATCTGGTTTGAAGGTTAAGCCTAATATTCCGATGGTTTTGCCTTTGAGAATTTTCAGGACTTGCTGGAGTTTTTCGAGGGCTATTAATCGCTGATTTTGGTTGGTTTTGATTGCTGATTTCAGCAGTTGGGCGTCGTATCCGTAGTCATTGGCGGTGTGAACTAAAGCCGAGACATCTTTGGGAAAACACGAACCGCCCCAACCAATTCCGGCTTGCAAGAATTTGTTGCCAATTCGCGAGTCTAAACCGATTCCTTTGGCAACTTGAGTCACATCTGCGCCGACCCGATCGCAAATATTAGCAACTTCATTAATAAAGCTGATTTTAGTTGCTAGAAATGCGTTGGCAGCGTATTTAATCATTTCTGCCGAACTGAGGTCGGTAACGACAACGGGAACCGGAGGTAAAGACGGATCGGCGGCAAATTTGCGATCGACGATGGGGGCATAGAGTTCTTGCATTACCTCGATCGCCCTTTGGCTGTTGCTACCTAAAACAATGCGATCGGGATTGAATGTATCGTAAACCGCCGAACCTTCTCGCAAAAATTCTGGGTTGCTGACGACATCGAAACCTGCGATTTCTTCTTGACGTTCTAGAACTCCATCGATCACGATTCTCCGTACCCAATCTCCCGAACCAATTGGCACTGTAGATTTATTGACAATCACTTTGTAACTGCCGTTGAGGTGATGTCCGATACCTCTAGCGACTGCTTCCACGTAGCGGGTGTCGCTTTCTCCTGTGGGCAAAGCTGGAGTACCGACTGCAATGAACAAAATCTCGCCGTGAGCCACGCCAGCAGCTAAGTCTGCGGTGAATTCCAGCAGTCCGCTTTCGATCGCGGAGTGCATGATTTCGGTCAACCCAGGTTCAAAAATTGGGGATTGTCCCGACTGCATCAGCGCTACTTTGGCGCTGTTGTTGTCTACACAAATTACGTGATGTCCGATCTGTGCCAGGCAAACCCCGGTCACTAGACCAACATATCCTGTACCGATAACGCAAACACGCATAAAGTAAATCCTCCAATTTAGGGTGAATCCGACCAGATTGTGCGATTGAGGGCGATCGCCCTCAAAACTCTTAAAGTTTTATTGCCTTTCTTAAACATAAGTTTCGCAATTCTTTATGAAATCTTCATTAAGTTTTGATGAGAAAACTCTCACAAAACTCAGGGTATTTACGGAGAAAAAGGAAATGGCGGGCAATACTAACTTGCAGAGATTCAACAAAAATCCCCCTCAGTGAGGGGGATTTGGCAAAAATTGCTTCAGTAATTGAGTGATAAAAGCTACATGAGTGGCAAATAGATATTTATAAACTTCACAAAAACTGGTTAATTAACTGGCGGAAAGACAAGGTGCTTGTTCCTGCAAATACGATCGCACCCGCAACAGCAAGTCGCTAAAGCTAAACGGCTTGGTGACGCACTCGCTAGCACCGGATTCCAATGCCGCAAGCAGTTCTTGGCGATCGGTGCGGGCGGTAACGACAATAATCGGGCGCTGTTCTCCCCGGTGGCGCAGTTCTCGGAGCACCGTCATACCGTCGATCGCGGGCAATCCCAAATCCAGCAGCAACAAATCAAATTCGGTTTCTGCAGCCATAGACAAAGCTTGCGGGCCGTTTTGGGCGATCGCAGTAGCAAATCCTTGTTTTTTGAAGCCTTTCTCCATAAAAGCAGCGATTTTTACTTCATCTTCAGCAATTAAGATGCGATACATAATTTTGTATTAAATAACAACCTACCTATAGCCTTTAGATTATGACAAATTTCAGTAAGAAATTTGTTAAATCTAGATGAGAACTTTCTCACGATCGCAATCGATAACCCATGCCGCGAACTGTTTCAATAAAATCGGAGCCTAATTTCTTCCGCAAATAGCCGACATAAACATCCACAATATTAGAACCGGGATCGTAATCGTAACCCCAAACTCGATCTAAGAGCTGTTCGCGGCTCATCACTTGTCCGGGATGGCGCAAAAACGTTTCTGCGAGGGTAAATTCTCGGGCGGGCAACTCAACAGTCCGATCGCCCACTTTCACTTTCCGAGTCCGCAAATCCAAGGCTATATTGCCAAATTTCAGTACATTTTCATCGACGCCAGTGCGATCGCAAGTGTCGCGCAACCGGGCGCGCAACCGCACCAACAATTCTTCAAAACGGAAAGGTTTAGTTAAATAATCGTCAGCACCTCCCTCAAATCCCGCTACCTTGGTTTGGATGTCGTCGCGACCGCTTAAGATAATAATTGGTAACACTTCTCCCTGACCGCGCAATTCCTCCAGAATCTGCAATCCATCCTTGCCCGGAAGCCCCAAATCGAGAATCATTAAATCAAAGTCGCCTTCTACAGCCATTAGCAAGGCATCGCTAGCGTCACCGGCAACAGTAGTCATGAAACCGTGGGATCGCAGCCCTTTTTCGATAAAAGCAGCGATTCTGGGTTCGTCTTCAGCAATCAAAATTCTACTCATTGTATTTTAAAAGCGATGATTAGATATAACTGTCCAAGGAGTGTCAACTTAACGTCAAAAGTAGTCACAGACTGCTGTTTGAGCATTAAAGCCCGATCCCCCCTTAGCTTGCCCCCTACTCCCCCTTAGGTCGGGGGGGACTGGAAT
>JAUBOG010000354.1:0-7132 GCA_036700105.1 Microcoleus occultus BM001215583 | reverse complement strand
GGACACGAAGGAAGAGAAAAGAAGAAGTAAATCATCTTCTACCGGGAAGGGAGTAATATCATTTGCAATTTTCAATTAGCTTGATTCGCGACACGGAAGTCACCGATATACGGATAGCTGTTTTTCCTCTTCCTTGTTGCTTTTTCCTTTTTCCCTCTTCCTTCTTCCTTCTTCCTTCCCAAACAAATGAACATTAAAAAATTTAGCCCTTGGCTGGATGCCCTAGCTATCTTAGGATGGGGAATATTGCTCCTCAAATATTGGATTACAGGCAAATTAAGCATTCTGATCCACCCGAATTACTTTGGCTTGACTGTAGCGGGAGGAATCGGGTTGATGGTGATTGGCGGGTTTAAAATCTGGGAACTCTTAAAGCTCGATCGCGCCGCCAAGCAATTGCGGACATCGCCAGCAAAAAACTCTCCCAGAACCGCAGAAGTTGAACACGTTACTTTATTTCCCCCCAGTGTCGGCAGCACCTTAATGTTAAGCGTCGCATTAATCGGTTTAATCGTAACGCCGCGCACCTTTACCAGCCAAACAGCACTGGAACGAGGCCTCACCGAATCCCTACCGATCACCAGACTGCAACCGCAAGAATTTCGGAATACTGCAAAACCTGAAAAGCGATCGCTCGTCGAATGGGTGCGGCTGTTAAATTTCAATCCAGAACCCGATACATACAGAGGTCAAAAAGTCAAGGTTCAAGGATTTGTAATTCACCCGCCCAACATCGCAGAACAATATATGTGGATCGGGCGTTTTATCATTACCTGCTGCGCGGCGGACGCCTATCCGATCGGGTTGCCGGTCAAATTAGCGATCGGTCAAAGCCGCGCCGCCTTTCCCCCAGACAGTTGGCTGGAAATAGAAGGAGAAACAATCGTAGAAGAATTGCAAGGAAAGCGCAAATTAATCATTCAAGCATCCTCCCTCAAACAAATCCCCGAACCCAAAAACCCTTATGATTATTGATGTCCAGCAATTAGGAGATTAAATTTTACCTGAATGATTGCGGAATTGGTATTTCCGGCTCGTCCGACAATTGCAAATTAAGATACGGTAAAGTCAGCGATCGAAGTAGCAGCAGCATCCCGCAGGAGTTGCAAACCGCAAATTCACTAACTAGACTCGTAATCAGGAAATAAGTTGTCACTATATGTCATCCGAAAAAAAATTAGCTATCAAAGGTGCTGTGTGGACGATCGCCAGCTATGGCAGCAGTCAAATTATCCGATTTGCCAGCAACCTAATCCTGACGCGCCTGCTTTTGCCAGAACTATTTGGGCTTGTGGGTCTAGCCTACGTTTTCATCACAGGGATTAACTTATTCTCAGACATAGGTCTAGGCCCGAGCATCATCCAGAACAAGCGCGGGGACGATCCTCAATTTCTCAATACCGCTTGGACGATGCAGGTTATTCGCAGCTTGTTTATTTTCATTTGTTTGATTGCAATTACCCTGCCAGTTGCTAGTTTTTATGGAGAACCCCGTCTCCAGTGGTTGATTCCAGTCATCGGTCTAAATTCCGTGATGGGAGGCTTTAATTCGACTGCTACATCCAGCCTCAACCGGCAGATGGCAGTCAAAAAAATAGTAATTTTTGAGTTGGGCATACAGATCGTTTCTACTGCAGTGATGGTTGTTTGGGCCTGGTTCGACCCCAGCATCTGGGCGATCCTCGCAGGCGGTTTTACTGCTTCTGTAATGGAGTTAGTCTGGAGCCATTTTTTGATTCGCGGCAAGTCAAACCGCTTTGCTTGGGATAAAGAAGCGGCTAAAGAAATATTTTCCTATGGGAAATGGATTTTTTTGTCTACGGCTTTGTTTTTTTTGTGTTCTCAAGCCGATCGGCTGATCCTCGGAAAAATATTTACCTTAACAATGTTGGGTATTTACGGCATCGCTTTTACCCTCGGCGATATGCCGCGCCAAATCATCATCGCCATTAGCGGCAGGGTGATTTTTCCCTCAATTTCTATGCTGGCAGACTTGCCGAGGCAGGAGTTGCGCGCCAAGATACTCAAAAACCGCAAGCTAATTCTAATACCGTTAGCCGTAGGTTTAGCAATTTTTGTGACCTTTGGAGATCAGTTAATTTTAACGCTGTACAGGAAAGAGTATATGGCAGCATCTTGGATGATGCCAATCTTGGCTTTAGGTATCTGGCACACCACTCTCCACAATATGATGGGTTCTTGTCTGTTAGCCGTAGGAAAGTCCCAGTACGCAGCGATGGGCAATCTGGTGACTTTTCTAAATCTATGTATAACTATACCCGTGGCATATCACTTCAAAGGTAATTTAGGTGCTGTAATTGCTGTAGCTCTAGGCGACCTTCCTACCTATGGAGTAACTAACTACGGTTTGTGGCGAGAAGGACTAACTTGTTTTTGGCAGGACTTTCAATTGACAGCACTATTTGTAGGGGTGTTGGCAACTCTAATTTGGTTGAGAGTCGCTGTTTTGGGTTTGGGTTTGCCGATCGATACAATATCACCGATGGATTTAATACCGATCAATCAACTGTTTCAATAAAAACTGCTGGAAGGGCATAGGGCGCGTCGCCACAAGTAACGGACGCTCCGGGCGACTCGGATCGATCGGCGCACCCTACCGCTAATCAAGGGGATATGTTACCCGGATTTAGTATTACCTCGGTAAAGAAACTGGTTTCTAAGTGTTAGCAGTGCGTCCAGGGCTGTAAAATTTAATCAGAAACAAAATTTTGCAATTAATTTTTAGCAGAAATAGGAGAGAAAGATTTGTGAGTATTTTTAACAAAAACATTAATCCTTCACCCTTGACTATTCTGCCATTCAAACAGTCGATCGACCGCACGGCGATCGCCCTCATGCTAGTGCTGAGCATCTTAATCGGGCTGCTGCTGCTGGGCGGCGAGGGGACAGCACCCAGAGTGCGAGAATTCACCTGGGAAAACAAACAAATCGGCGCCGCAGATACCGGCTTTATCCTCACCTTCTTTCGGCCGATGAACCAGTCCACCGTCGAAGAAAACCTCAAGCTAGAACCCGAACTCCCCGGTAAATTTAGTTGGGCCGGCCGGCGCATGGCTTACACCCTCAAAGATCCAGCACCCTACGGCGTTACCTACACAGTAAAACTCGCCGGAGCAACGGGCAAGTATTTCGGATCGGACAATCAATATAAAGGAACGCCTATGCAACCGTTTAGCAGTTCCTTTCGCAGTCGCGATCGAGCTTTTGCTTACATCGGCGTCGAAGGCGAAACAGAAAGCAGATTAATGCTAGTCAATCTCACCAGCAGCGAATCGAAACCGATACCGCTGACTCCCAAAGATTTAGTCGTTACCGATTTTAAACCGTATCCAGACAGCGGCCGCATTTTATTTTCAGCCACAGATCGATCGGTCATCCGTACCGGCGGCACCCTAAATCAAGAACTATTTACCGTCACCACCGGCATCAATCCCCAATCCCCCGGAGAAGAACCCCAACCAACGCCACCAGCAGGTAAAATCGAAAAACTGTTAAACTCCAAAGATTACCAAAACCTCAAATTCGACCTCTCGGCCGACGGAAAAATCATCGTGATCCAGCGCGTCAACCGCCGCAATCCGGCCGATTTTAGCCCTTGGATTTTAGAAGAAAAACTTGCGCCCCGACCCTTGGAAAATCAACAAGGCGGAGATTTTATGATTCGGCCCGACAGCAAATCGATGGTAATATCTCAAAAACAAGGATTGGCGATCGTTCCCCTCAAACCGGAAGCAGATCCCGTAGAATTTTTGCCAAAATACGAACAAGTATTGGGCATGGCCCGAGACAACTCCGTCGCCGCCTACGTTAAATACAACGCTGATTTTACTCGATCGCTTTTCATCTTAGACAACCAAGGCGCTGAACAAGAAATACTGCGAATTCCCGGTAGCATTCTCGCCGTCTATTTCGACCCCCGCAAAAACAAAGACAACCAATTTCAGCGTCTCTACTGCTTGTTAGCCCAGCGCCTGAAAACAGACAGCTACAAAGAACAGCCTTTCATCGCCGCGATCGACCTCAAAAAAGATGGCGATCGTTTGGTAGGAACCATCAAACCGCTGCTGATTTTGCCCAACCAATTAGATACCCAAATCAGTGTATCTCCCGACGGGCTGGCATTAATTTTCGACCAATCAGTCACAACAGCAACGCCCTCAACAGTAGACAGTCCCCGCAATGACAGCGGACAGTCGATCGCCGCCAGCCGCCTCTGGGTGCTGCCCTTGCTAGAAATACCCGCAGACGGAACTCCCGCAAAGATACAGCCAGAAGAACTTCCCTTTGCCGGCTATCACCCCCGCTGGCTCCCCTAAGTCGATTGGAGATTTGAGATTGGAGATTTGAGATTGGAGATTTACTTGATAGTACAGGATACTTGTAGATATCATAAACTTGGAAACCCGCTGGCTTTTTCTGCAATCTCAAACCAAAAATCAAAAATCAAAAATCATTATGAATCCCGAAGAAATTAGCAATACCCTTAAAGACTTATTTGGTGAAAATGTAGAGACCCCAGCTCCTACTTCTTGGCAAGTACAAACCGCCAAATTTCGGCTTTTAGTCCTGCTTTCAGACGATGGGAGTTGGCTGCGGATTTTGCTGCCGATCGCCGATGCCGAGGAAGCTCAACCGTTTTTCGACAAACTGCTAGAAGCTAACTTCGACACCACCCTCGAAACTCGCTACGCCCTACATCAAAACGTTTTGTGGGGAGTATTCCAGCACAGTTGCGCCACACTCGCCCCCGCAGATTTCTCGGCCGCCGTCGCCAGACTGCTGGCTTTGCAAGAGCGAGGTTTGTCCGACTTTTTTGGCGGTTTGATCGAAAACCGCATCCGTCAAATCATCAAAGCTGCCAAGATGCAGGGACAATCGGTAGAAACTACCCTTCAGACTTTAGACCGTTTCTACGCAGAGGGATTGATGGGGGAAATGGAACTCGGGCGAGAGTCGCGCGAACAGACTCTGGCTGCTTGGCGCTACCAGCTAGAACGCCTCTGGCCCCTTGTCGAACCCTAAAATGATTTGAGATTGCAAACAACACAGGGCGATCGCCCTTACGGTTCGCTACCAGCAGCATTGGCCTTGTTGCTTAAATGCTATGCAATCTGCCGGTTATTTCCCGCTTCCGAGTCTTGACCGCTGGAGTCTCAAGTCCCCGATCCGGGCCGTCTATCCCTCCAAGGATACCCGTATATTCACTGATAAGCCCCGCGCGATCTATTCTCCAATTCCCTACCAGCACCGGAAAATTTGTATGATAGAGCACAAAAATCCGTTATCAATTTTTAAAATTTTCCAAAAACACGCGATCGCAGGGTATATCATGGTAAAAAGTTTATACCAAAGCTCGGTAAGTTCCGCAAAAGCTTTGATGGTTTAACATTAATTTGGAAACAAAATCTTGAGGAGACAATGCTAGTGCGATCGGGTTTTCCGATCGAGTGCTGTTGTCATCTGACAAATTAGCAATGATTTCCTACCAATTACCCCCTACCCGTTAATAGCAACTGAAGCGACATCAATATACCATTTAACAGGGATTTCATCTATGTTTGCCGTGCATGATATTAGATCGGAGTTATCAGTGTTGCATATACCTGAGATTTGTACTTGGAACATATCCTTAGAATCCACTCTCCTAGACCTGCCACTCTACAACTGCCAAATTGAATTAACTCAACAGGCAAAAGAAGTAGCCCAGGCTTTTGAACAAAATTCTATGCTCCCAGGCGTCATTTTGACCGATCGCGGTAATTTTGTCGGCATAATATCCAGGCGTGTATTTTTTGAAAGAGTTAGCCGCCGCTACGGGCTAGAAATGTTTTTCAAGCGGCCCATAGAGGTATTGTATAGGTTTTCAAAGCAAGAGCTGCTAGTGCTTCCAGGCAGTAAATTAATCGTAGAAGCTGCCGAGGAATCGCTTTACAGGTCAGCAGAATTAGTTTACGAACCAGTTGTAGTCGAAGTAGCACCCCAGACTTACAGGCTGTTGGACGCACACCAATTAATGGTAGCTCAATCCAAAATTCACCAATTAACAAATAAGTTACTCAAAAAACAAACCCAGTCCAAGCTCATCCAAACAGAAAAGATGGCTAGTTTGGGAAGGATTGTAGCGGGAGTAGCCCACGAAATTAGAAATCCCCTCAACTGTATTTGGGGAAATTTGACTTTTCTGCTCTCCTATTTTGAAAATTTGCTTCAGCTAATGTCAGCTTATCAAGAAGAATATTCGGAACCGTGTCCCCGAATTGATGCGCTCAAAGAAGAAATTGAATTGGATTTTTTACAAGAAGATTTGCCAATCACCTTAGAAGGGATGAAGTTCGGAGCCTTGCAACTGCTAAAAATAGTGAACGGGCTGCACCACTTCTCTCACATGGACGAGACAAAGCCCGTGCAGACAGACATTCACGAATGTGTCGAGATTACGCTGTTAATCCTGAAAAACCGCTTTAAAAATGGCATAGAAGTTGTAAAGAATTACGGCGAACTGCCGCTAGTTAAAGGCTACTCCGGTCAGTTGAGTCAAGTGTTTTTGAATTTGTTAGTCAACGCTTTAGACGCCCTGACAGAGCACGCAGCCGATCGAGAAATCGACAACCAGTGCTTGGATAACTGGCAGCCGCAAATCGAAATCACCACTAAAGTCATAGAAACTGAAGACGGCAAGTGGGCGGCAATTTGGATTTCCGATAACGGGCCCGGAATTCCCCTCGAAAACCAGCCGCACATATTTGACACGTTTTTTACCACTAAACCAGCCGGAAAAGGCAGCGGTATGGGGCTGGCTATCTGCGATCAAATCGTCACCGAAAAGCACGGCGGCAAACTGAAATTGCGATCGCAGCCCGGTCAAAAAACCGAATTTGAAATCTTGTTGCCTTTGGCTTAAAGAATGCAGTAGTTATCAGTTATTGGTGATTAGTTACCAATGACTTATGATTGGTTATTTGTTATTTGTTATTTGTTCCTTTTCATAACCAATACCCAATATTCAAGGCTAATCCTAATTATATCAGTTCCGGCTGCGCCGGAATAATATAGAGGAGACCGCGAGTGCCTTTGTCCCTACAATCGATCGCGGTAGGGACAAAGGCACTCG
>JAUBOG010000353.1:0-7185 GCA_036700105.1 Microcoleus occultus BM001215583 | reverse complement strand
GGGGGGACAAGATTCTTCTCAAAGTCCCCCTTCTTAAGGGGGATTTAGGGGGATCTAGACTGGGGTACAAACGAAATTTATCAAGGTTTTAGGCTTAAGTTGACACCAATAGGCAATGCCGTGTCCCTACACTTCACAAACCTGGAATACGCTGTAAGAATCCCAAATCCCAAATCTAAAATCAGTATGCGTCCACTAGAACTTTGTCTCGAAGGATTTACCAGCTTCCGCCGCGAACAGCGTTTAGATTTTTCCGAACTCGATTTGTTTGCGATTACCGGTGCTACGGGTGCGGGCAAATCTTCGCTGCTAGATGCGATGACTTACGCTCTTTTTGGCACTACAACTCGCAGCGGCAAACAAGTCAGCGATTTGGCAAGTCAAGGCAGCGAAAATTTAAAAGTGCAGTTGCATTTTGCTGTGGGTTCGGCACAGTACCGCGTGACGCGCCGCTGGCGTTTTCGCCCGAAATCTCCCGAAAATAAGGTGATTTTGGAAAGTTGGCAAAATGGTGTCTGGGAAACTTTGGGTACGAGTATTGTTGCTGTTCAAAATACGATCGAACAGATTTTAGGAATGGATTTTGATACTTTTACGCGAGCCATTATTCTGCCTCAAGGCAAGTTTGATGAGTTTATTAAAGGCGATGCTTCAAAACGCCGGGAAATTTTGCGGCAGCTAGCGGGTTTTGAGATTTTTGAGCTGATGCGGAAGGAAGCAAACGAGCTCGCGAAGTTGCTGAAACAGGAACGGGAAATGGTGGAAAGGCAGCTTGCTGAGTTGAGCGCGCCGCAGGCGGATGAGGTGTCTCAAAAACGATCGCAGCTTGTGATTTTAGAGCAGCAGTTGCCTCAGTTCGATCGCGCAATTGTCGAAGCTCAAAAAAATCTCGATGAAGAAGAGCAGCTATTTTCGCAACTTGCTCGCTGGCAAGAGCTGCAACAAGAACTGGCCCAATTAAATGCTAATTCGGCTCAGATTGCTATTTTAGCACAGCGTTTGGAAAGAGCGCAAGCTGCCAATCATTTGCAGGGAGATTGGGCTTTAGTGCGATCGGCTCGCAGTCAATACGAGGCCGCCGAAACTGCCTCGCTGACAGCGCGAGAGCGGTTAATTAAAGCTCGCTCCGAACTGGCAGCCCAGCAGCAGCTACTTGACGGGGCAAAAGCGAAATCAGAGGCATTAGCTGCACAAATTAAGTCTCGCGAAGATGCTCTGGCTGCTGCTAAAGTATATGAAGAACAGCGCGCTCAATTAGAAACAGAAGTTGCGCTCGCCCAAAAAATTCAACAGGAAAAACTCCGCTGTTTCCAAGCAGCAGAAAAAGAGCTGCAAGCTGCTAACACTAAAATTCAGGATGCGGGTTTTCGAGTTACTAAAGCAGCGGCACTGCTCGAACAGTATTCGCCGGGAGGAAAGCGTTTAGAGCAGTTGCAGCAAATAGCGCCGTTATTGATGGAATTTCAGCTCGCAGCCAAGCAGGAAAAAACTCAGCAGGAACAGTTGGATAAATCGATCGCTGACAAGGAAAGAGCTCAACGCAATTATGCAGAAGCTACTGCTAATTTAGAAGCCTTGAAAATCAAGCTGCAAAAGTGCGGTGACGAGTTAGAAATGGCCCAAACTGCTAATGCGGAAGCCGCGCGTTTAGAGAGTGTTGCTGCTGTCAGAATGTCGCTGAATCCGGGCGATATGTGCCCGGTGTGCGGGGGGGTGCATCCTGAGAGCGATCGGCTTCCTGCTTTGCCGAGTTCTAATATGGTAGATATCGCTGGTTTGCGGCGGAAATTGGCGGCGGCAAATCAGGTTTTTCAAGCTGCTCAAATGGCGGCGGCTGAGGGGAAAAGCGCCGTTTCATCCTGCCAGCAAAAAGAGTTAGAAATTGCTCAAATGTTGGAATTGACAGCGCATAGAGTTGCAGAGTTGCAGCAGCAAATCACTCAAGTTTTGGAAAATCCTGAGTGGGAAGTCTTGCGGTTGCAGCAGGAGTTGACTATGCTTAAAGAGATCGATCGCCAATACCGCGAAACCGAGCAGCAGTTCCAACTGGCATCATTGGAATATGAAAATTTTCAACAAAGATTTAATTTTGCAGCGGCGAATGAAGCAGCAAAACAGCAAGAATATCAAGATGCGATCGCGGAATCCGACCGCCGTCAGCAGCAGTTGCAAAGTTGTGTCAATGCGCTTTATCAAATTACCGCATATCAACCTTATGCTAATTTAGCAAAAGCCTTAGAAACAGACAAAAAAAACTTGACAAATTTGCTAAAAACTGCTGAAAAATCTTATCAAACTGCCCAAAATACTGCTATTCAAGCAGCAGAAAGGGAGCAGCAAGCTGGAGAGGTTTTTGCACTAGCTGCGGCTCGGAAACAGCAGTTAAACTTGGATTTGTCGGCAAAATTAACAGCGGCTGATTTCACAGAAGAGACATTTTTAGCTGCGGTGGTGACAGTTGAGAAACAATCGGAATGGGAGAATGCGATTCGCTCTGTGCGGGAGTCAAAAATTCAGTTAGAGACGCGGGCGAAAGATTTGAGCGGCGCGATCGCAGGCAGGACTACCGATGAGCATAGTTTAGCACGGGCGCGTGCTGCAAAACACACCGCCCGAGAAAACCTCAAACAAGCCAACAACAAGCGCGCCGAACTTTTAGCGTGGATTCAAGTAGCCGCCCAAAATCTCGAACAAGCCGAAAGACTGTCGCAGCAAATTACAAATTTCACAGAACAAGAGCAAACCTACCACACCTTAGCGCAAAATCTCAAATCTAACGAATTTCAATCTTACATTTTAGAACATTTAGAAGCAGAATTAGTCGGCAGTGCCACATTAATTTTGCAAGAATTAACCGACAATCGCTACAAATTAAGGAACCAAGATGGCGAATACTGGGTAACAGATAATTGGAACGGCGGCGAAGCCAGACGAGTGCGAACACTTTCCGGCGGCGAAACCTTTGCGACTTCCCTATCAATGGCTTTAGCTTTGTCAGAAAAACTGTCCCAAGGATCTCAGTTGGGCAGCTTGTTTCTCGATGAAGGATTTGGCACTTTAGATAGTGAAACTCTCGAAACCGTTACTCAAATATTAGAATCTTTGCGGCAGCGAGAAAGGCTGATTGGAGTGATTACCCACGTTCGAGGATTGGGGGAAAGATTGCCTGCACAAGTTAAAGTGTTCAAGTCGCCGCAAGGTTCTAGAATAGAAATTGAAAGAGTTTAAGAGACGCAGAGAAACTATTTGTAGGGTGCGCACTGCGCACCTTACTATTTGTAGCCGCCACAAATAGTGCGAAAATCATCGCCATTTTCCACCTAAAATTGTGTTTCTTCTTCCGTAAAAATGGGAGGCCACAATTCGGAAACGGGCAATTCCCAACCGGGAAAAAGTTCTGGTACTGTTAAAATATCGCCATTTTGCAAGATTTGCGGTTCGCCAGCAGAGCGATAAATCTTCACTGTTTCTGCATCAGGATCGATCGCAATTCCGACAATCGCTCCGAGCTCGACAAACTTCAAAACCTTGGTTTCGATAGGTTTAAGGCGATCGCTCTGAGACTTGATCTCTACCACTAAATCGGGGACAAGTTGTCCGAAATAACGCGGACTTTGACGCAATCGCGCGGCGCGCACAAAAGAAACATCGGGCGCTTTGACGTTAGTATCTGGCATAATGAAACCGCCTGCGGAATCAAAAACTCGTCCCAGACGGCGGGGATTTACCCAAGCGAAAAGAAAGGCAATGAGACGGCTGCTGATTTCGCTGGATACGATGTCTGATGGGCCCATAATTGAAAGTCTCCCGTCTTCTAGTTCAATTTGGTAATCTAAACCAGCTTCGGAAAAAGCGGTTTGAACTTGCTCAACATCTTTGACAGTCATCGTTGACATAGGAACTTTCTCCTGTTATGAGCTGATATTTCATTTTAGCACGATCGCCCTTCTCAACCTATAATCTAGTCAAATAGGAATGATTTAACCGTTCTTGGCGCAGAGGACACAGAGAAAGAGAAGAGAGAGATGAATAGTTTCGATACCAGCGGATTTGATATAACATAAAAAAATATGAAAATTCACCAGACTCGAATGCAATCGGTACAGTCGCCAATCATTCCCGTTGTCGGCGAACTGATCCGCCAAAATCCGGGAACGATATCATTAGGACAAGGCGTGGTTTCTTACAATCCGCCGCCAGAAGCATTTGATAAAATCCCCGAATTCTTCGCAAATCCTGACAATCACAAATACAAAGCCGTCGAAGGACTTCCAGAATTACAAGCTGCAATCGCAGCGAAACTCAAAACAGATAACGGCATAGAAATTAACAGCAAAAACTGCGTTGTTGTTACCGCCGGCAGCAATATGGGATTTACAAATGCCATTCTTGCCATAACTTCAGCGGGGGACGAAGTGATTATCCAATCGCCTTATTACTTCAACCACGAAATGGCGGCAGTTATGGCAAATTGCCGTCCCGTAATTGTTGAAACAGACGCTAACTATCAACTCAATATCCCTGCTATCAAACAAGCAATTACCGACAAGACGCGAGCAATTGTTACCATTTCACCAAACAATCCAACAGGCGTAGTTTATACCGCCGAAGCACTCCGGGAAGTGAACGAACTTTGCCGCCAGCACAATATTTATCACATCAGCGACGAAGCTTACGAATATTTCACCTATGACGGAGTTAAACACTGTTCCCCCGCCGCTTTTTCCGACAGCAGCGAATACACAATTTCCCTGTTTACCCTCTCCAAAGCCTACGGTTTTGCGAGTTGGCGGATCGGGTATATGGTAATTCCAGAACACTTGCTCGTTTCAGTCAGGAAAATTCAAGATACAATCTTAATTTGTCCGCCGGTGATTTCTCAGTACGCAGCCCTGGGAGCCTTGCAAGTTGGTAGGGGTTACTGCGATAATTACGTAAGGTCGATCGCCTCTGCGAGACAACTCGTATTAGACCAACTCAATACCATCCCCAACTTGTGTACAATTTCCCCCGCCTGCGGAGCTTTCTACTTTTTCTTGAAAGTTGACACACAACTCGATACAATGGAATTAGTAGAAAGATTGATTCGCGAATATAAAGTAGCAGTGCTTCCCGGTACAACTTTCGGCATGGATGGCGGGTGCTATTTGCGCGTTGCTTACGGCGCGCTCGAAACCGAAACAGCCGCCGCCGGAATTAGCAGATTAGTTAAAGGTTTGAAAACAATTTTAGGAGCATAAAATATGATAGCAGCTAACTTGAAAAATACTCAAAACACTCAAGACTCAATCTCAGCTAAACTTGCGGATTTGCGCGCTTTGATGGCAAATGATGATTTAGATTGCTATTTCATCCCAGCCGTTGACGAACACTTGAATTTATCGGTTCCCGCAGCCAAGCAGCGCAGGGCTTGGATTTGCGGTTTTACGGGTTCCGCCGGCGATTTGTTGGTAGGTAAAGATTCCGCTTGGTTGTTTGTGGATTCCCGCTATTACGAACAAGCCGAATTGCAAGTCGATACTGGAATTATTCACATATCGAAACTCGGGTTAGAAGGAAATTTAACCTTAATTGAAACTTTAGAAAAGCTGGCGGCAGAATCCGCACAAAAATCAACTAAAATTCGCCTGGGTTTCGATCCGTTTACCGTAGCGACAGAGCAATATCAAAATTGGGTGAAAAAATTTGCGCCTGCTGGAATTGAGCTAGTATCAATCCCGGAGAATTTGACAGACAAAGTGCGATCGCAAACAGCAGAGACTTTACCCGCGATTGACGGAGCTCCCGTATTTAGCTTACCTGCATCCCTGACAGGAGAAACCGCAGCCCAGAAATTAACCAGAGTCAGGGAAGCGATGGAAAAAGCGAAAATCGACGTGCTTCCGATTACCAACCTGAATCAAATAGCGTGGCTGTTCAATCTCCGAGGCTCGGATATTCCCCACATTCCCATTTTCATATCCTATGCCATTGTCACCGCAGATGCAGCGTTTTTGTTTGCAAATCCCGATCGCATTTCAGCAGAAATCAAGCAAGAATTGCGGGCGGATGTAACTTTGCTTCCCTACGCAGACTATCCGCATAGATTAGAAACTTGCGTAAATTTGCCGAAAAAAGTTCGGGTGCTTTTAGACCCGAAACACAGCACAGCAGGCACGTACCAGTTAATTTTAAACCAGCAAGCAGCGCAGTTATACAACATCGAAATAGTTTTCGATCCGAATCCCATCGAAGGGATGAAAGCTCGCAAAAATCCCGTAGAAATCGAGCAGATGAAATCAGCCAATTTCAAAGCCAGCCGAGCGAAAACTCTGACTTTAAAGTGGTTGACAGAACAGCTAGAAAATGGTAAGGTCTTGACAGAGTTTGATGTTAAAGAAAGCATCGAAAGTTTTTATCAGCAAGAAACAGATTTTCAGACTTTAACTTTTAGAACGATCGCCGGTGCGGGAGCCAATAGCTCGATCGTCCATTACGGAACCCCCAGCCCCGAAATCACCTTAAAACCAGGGGAATTGCTGCTGCTAGACTCAGGCGCGCAATATTTAGCCGGTACAACCGACGACACGAGAACAGTAAGTATCGGAGAACCGACGGCGCTGCAAATCGAACACTACACAACAGTCTTAATCGCGCACATCAACTGTGCAATGCAGCAATTTCCCAAAGCAACAACGGGAGCGCAGTTAGATGCGATCGCCCGTGCGGTATTGTGGCAAGAACAGCTAGACTACGGACACGGTACCGGCCACGGAGTCGGCGCATTTTTAGCAGGTCACGAAGGGCCAAACGGCATCAGCAAATCTGTCCAATATCCCTTAGAAGCCGGAATGGTAACGAGCATCGAACCGGGATATTATCTACCGGGTTGGGGCGGAATTCGCATCGAAAATCTCTACGTTGTTATAGAAATGCCGTCAAAAAACGATACGGTTTGGTACGGATTTGAACCGCTGACGTATATTCCGTTTGAAAGGAAATTGATTGATAGCGATCGGCTGTCAAAGACTCAACTAACATGGTTGAATAATTATCATGCTGCTGTAGTCGAGAAACTCGCGCCTGTAATGGATACAGCAACAATTGAATGGTTGAAAAAAGCCTGCGCACCCTGTGTTAAGTAAGCTCAGTTTAATGTGAAGTTGCACATATCTCGATCCCCCTAAATCCCCCTTAAGAAGGGGG
>JAUBOG010000352.1:0-7264 GCA_036700105.1 Microcoleus occultus BM001215583 | reverse complement strand
GGTAGGGACACGGCACTGCCGTGTCCCTACGGGGAGCTACAAACCTAGAGCGGTTAAAGGGGAAGATTCCGATTTGCTGCTGGCGTGACAAATGCGATTTTTGCCTGCGGTTTTGGCTTGATAGAGGGCGCTGTCAGCGCTGCGAATTAGAGTGTCGGGAGATTCCTCGCTAACAGGAATCGCCGTCGCAATGCCGCAACTGAGGGTAACGCAGGGGCCGATCGACGATCGCGCGTGGGGCAGTTTCAAGCTGGCGATGCTGTCGCAGATTTTCCGGGCGACAGCGTTTGCCCCTTCAACGCTGGTGTTGGGCAAAATCACCGCAAATTCTTCGCCCCCGTAGCGGGCGGCCAAATCCCCGGCCCGCTTGACCGAAGAGGCGATCGCCCCGGCGACTTGGCGCAAACAATCGTCGCCGCCGAGGTGGCCGTAAAACTCGTTGTAAAGTTTAAAAAAGTCGATGTCAAACATAATTAAAGACAGCGGCAGTTCTTCTCTTGCCAATCTGCGCCACTCTAGCATTAAAACGCGATCGAACTGGCGGCGGTTGGCAATGCCTGTCAGCCCGTCAGTAGTTGCCAATTCCTGCAATTTTTGATTGGCTATTGCTAGCTGCCGGTAAAGTTGAGATTGTTCGATCGCGATCGCTACTTGATTTGCCAAGTGCTGTAAAAAATCTATTTCCCACTGCTGCCATTCCCGGACACCGCTGCAATTGTATGCTGTCAGCATTCCCCACAAATTACTGCGATTTTCACTCCTAGAATCCGGCGCCTTTGAACCCTGCGCCTGCGGTTGGTTAACGGCCTGCCGCGAGATATAACTTTCTGCCGCATCTCCATCTTTTTCTGTTTCAAAAACAGCGGCTTCTAGTCTTTTGTTGACCGTTTCCCAGTCGCCCGATTGCCAAATCGGTACGCTTACAACTGCTGCAATTTCACAATCTACCAGCAACTCTTTGCAACTGCCAGCTAATTCAGCAGCGCTGACATCTGCGATTGCTTGTATCGACTGAGATTCGAGCAAAACCAAGCATGAAACCGCCAAAGCAGCATTAATATTTGGGTTTTCAATATAACCGAACGGCAAACCGTCACCTGCGACTATCGCACCTTTTCGCTCGTCGAATTTAGATGCCCAATCCTGACAGCGATAAATTAAAACGCGGTCGGTTTTGAGAAATTGGCGCACTTCTGCGACGGTATTTTGCAGAATGCTTGCCGCGTCTATTGACGAGCGAATATGTTCGATCATTTGTCCCAGCAGCCGCTCTCGGAGGGCTTGCTGCCGCAGTTGTTCTTCGATTTGCTGGCGTTCGATCGCGTAATGGATTGCCCGCACCAGCAGAGTTTTGTGAAATCTTCCCTTTACCAAACAATCTTGAGCGCCCGATCGCAATACCGACAGCGCCGTATTTTCATCGTTGATATCTGTCAGCACCACAACTGGCACTGTGGGCGATCGGGCTTTCAAGACGGCGATCGCCTCGCTTCCCCCCAAGCAGTCTGATACTGACAAATCTAATAATACAGCGTCAAACTTTTCTGCTTCCAGACACGCGAGTCCTATCTCCAGAGACTGAACAGTTTGCAGGCGAAACAAAGACTCGCTGAGCGAGCCTAAAAGGTCTTCGATCAGCGTCGCATCTGCCAGATCGTCCTCAACCAACAAAATTTTCAGAGATTGGTTACGTGTTAACACAACTATAGCGTTCGGAGCGAGTCGAACGAAACTTTTTACTTTTGAGAGCGATACTTGCGATCGGGTCAATTTGTACGTCTATCAAATTCATTCTAGACTCAAACAATCGATCTAACCCTCAATTAAAGCTTACAGCTCCTGGGGCGGGAGCGAAACAATTTCAAACCAATACTGACATAAAGTCTTCATTACTTCAACCAATCCTTCAAAAGTCACTGGTTTGGATATGAAAGAATTAGCACCCAAGCGGTAGCAAAGCAAGATATCTCCGCTGCGGTGCGACGTTGTGAGGATCGCAACCGGAATTTGCCGCAAATCGGGGTCAGCTCTGATCGAAGTTAGTGCTTCTCGCCCGTCAAGCCTGGGCATATTCAGATCCAAAAGAATTAGGTCGGGCTGATACCAATTGCTGCGATCGGCAAATTGACCGCGACGGTACAAATAGTCTAGCACTTCTTCTCCATTTTCCACGAATTTGCTCCTAATTTCTACTCGAACTTCTCGCAGTGCTTCCGCCATCAAAAAGCGCGTATCCTCGTCATCGTTGGCTATTAAAATAGTAAATTTTCTAGGTTTAGAATTCACGGCTTTGCCTCAATAGCAACGGATTTTGTGAGGTTGCGGGACTTTGAGCGGTGTTTGAGTGCCTGCAAAGCATCTGCTGCCTTCATCCGGCAAATATGGCCGAACACACTAAATTTGTGTTGCAGCAATTTGCGGTTTTGGATGATTAACAAAGGTTTGCCAATCATGCTTGTTCCACTTGGCACTGTGTCCGAGAAGCGGCAAACTGCAAAGACATCACAAAGCTTGTCCGCCAACTACTAGGGAAACTGCTGCATCTCAAACCAAGATGCTCTGGATACATTTCCAACAAACTGAAAAGTCTGGCGCCCACAGTTCACTTTTAAGTTGTATGAGGATCGAGCTAATACATTTATATTGATAGATTTTGCTCTAGATGTCATCAGTAAATATGCTACAGTTTATGCTTGTTTATGTAAAGAAAAGATAAAGATATTTAAAGTTTAAGTAAGTGAGCGGTGGCAATCAAGCAATTTGGCGATCGGCCTCCGGATTCATCCGCAAAGCCAGAAACAATCTCCGGATCGCGATCCCCAATCCCCGGATTTACCAGTCGGCTCGCTTTCTTATATTCTCAAATCTCAAATCTCAAATCTCAAATCGAGATCGCAAACCCCCAGATTTATCAGTGGGGTCGCTTTTCTTATATTCTCAAATCTCAAATCGATAAACTTCGCTTAGGTACAGGAACAGAAAAATAAAAAGTCGAGCCTCGATCTGGTTCTGATTCTACCCAAAGGCGACCGCCATGCCGATCGACAATTCGTTGACAAATTGCTAAACCGATACCCGTTCCCGAATACTCTTTTTGAGTATGCAAGCGCTGAAAAATCTGAAAAATTCGCGGATGGTACTGTTCGGGAATGCCAATACCGTTGTCCTGCACCGAAAACACCCAGTTATCCCCCTGACGCAAAGCGCCGAAGATCACCACCGGCGCCAAGCTGCTGCGGTACTTAATCGCATTGCCAATTAAATTTTGAAACAGTTGCAGCAGTTGAAAACTATCACCTATTACCCTCGGCAAATCGCCCCTAGTTACAGAAGCTTGATTCTTGCGGATCGCCAACTGCAAATTAGCGCAAGCATCCTCAAAAACCTGATTACAATCTATCAGCTCAAAAGGTTTCTGACTGCGACCCACCCGCGAATATTCCAGCAAATCATCAATCAGCGCCTGCATCCGCACGCAAGAATTAACAATATTTCCGATAAATTTATTCCCTTGAGCATCAAGTTGGCTGTGACAGCGCCTTTCTAATAGTTGAGCGTAGCCTGCAATCGTACCCAAAGGCGCTTGCAAATCGTGAGAAGCTACGTAAGCAAACTGTTCCAGTTCGGCATTAGAACGAGTTAATTCTTGAGCGTAACTGGTTTGAGATTCTAAACTCGCTTGCAGCAGTTCTTGTACCTGTTTGCGCTCGGAAATATCCTCGATCGCACAAATCAAATACTGCGCCGTCCCCTCAGCATCGCGCATGGTCGAAACAGTAACATTCGCCCAGCACAGTTCGCGGTCTTTGCAGAGCAAACGCTTTTCCCGAGAAAAAGTTTCAATCTCGCCCGATAACAGCAAGCGCACGTATTCTCTGTCAGCTTCTATGTCATCCGAATGAGTAATAGCCTCCCAATCAAGCTGCAGCAATTCCGATTCTGGATAGCCGACTATTTGGCAAAAGCCGGGATTTACCCGCAGAAATTGACCGCAGAGCGCGGTTTTAGCTATGCCGACGGCTGCTTGCTCAAAAATCGCGCGGAAGCGTTCTTCGCTTTCTCGCAAGGCAATTTCAGCTCGTTTGCGATCGGTGATGTTGCGAAAAGTTACTGCCAGACCATCGTTTAATTTGACCGCGACAATGTGCAGCCAAGCACTTGTATCTCGATCGTGTTCGTAAAAAAATTCTTGGTCTACAGTTTCTCCTGTTTCTACTACAGAAACGTACAAATCAAATAACCCGCTCTTGCCGACTTGGGGAATTTCTGCCAACAAATATTTGCCAACTATCTCATTTAATAGCAGACCCGAAAGTTTTTCAGCAGCAGCGTTGACCAAAAGCCACTGGAAATCCACGATATTTCCCTGATTGTTGCGGACGGCAGAATAAGCAACCACACCGTCTAAGGAACTATTTAATATGCTAGCCAGCAGCGACTGCGACTGTTGCAGTTGGGCGTTTTGCTCTTTTAGTTGCTGTTGCAGTTTTTGCAGGCTGACTTGCTTGTCAATGCGCGCTAAAACTTCTTCTACTTGAAATGGTTTGGCAATATAATCAGCGCCGCCAACTCTAAAAGCTTGTAATTTATCGTTAATGTCATCTAATACGCTTAAAAAAATCACCGGAATTTGTGCGGTTTCCGCTGTTTTTTTCAGCCTCAGACAAACCTCATAACCGTTCATTTCCGGCATTCTAATGTCAAGCAAAATTAAATTCGGGCAATAAGCGATCGCAGCATTCAAAGCCAGTTGACCGCAAATAGCTCGGTAAACCTGATATCCCTGAGCTGTTAGCAGCTCCGATAAAAACCGCAGATTGCTCGGTTGGTCGTCAACTATCAATATTTTAATTTCGCTATTATTCATTTAGTTTAAACTCGATTGAGTTAAATCCATTATCCTGTCGAGCCTGTAATCGACCAGCAAATCTTTTAAAGCATCAGCTAAAATTGGATGACTTTCAGAAATGCGATCGACTATTTGAATCGCCAGCTCTTCATTAACATTATTAGCCGCTTCGTAGAGTTCCTGCACCCAATTTCGAGGCATCTGGGCCAGCAGCAGTTTGAAAAATGAATCGGGTTTTTCACTAATAAAATAATGCCGTAAAGGCGCCGTTCCCTGTTGGGGGAAATCTTCATAAATATAGCGCACTCCCAAGTAGCAAGCCATCTTATCAAAGAGGGTTTGTTCTTGAAAAGGTTTCCGCACAAAATCGTCGCAACCAGCCGCGATAATTTCGCCTTTTCTTTCCTCAAAAGTGCTAGCAGTTAGAGCAATAATTACAGTTCGCGGCTGAGTTTCTTTCTCTTTAGCTCTAATTTGTCTGACAGCTTCCAAACCGTCCATTACTGGCATTCGCGTATCCAGCCAAATTAAATCAGGCTGCCAGCTTTCCCAAAGTTCAACAGCTTGGAGGCCGTTTTCTGCTTCTCGGACTTCAAAACCAATTGGTTGCAGCATTTTAACCAGCAGCAGCCGATTTTCTTGATTGTCGTCAACAGCTAAAATCCGATAAACCGGTTGATCTGCTTCTAGCCCGATCGCCCGCTGCAACATTGCGACTGTCATTTCAGACACAATACCGGGAAATACTCGGATCTTAAATTTAAAACTGCTTCCCTTACCTAAAGCACTTTCAACCCCAATATCTCCGCCCATTATCTGCACGTATTTTTTAGTAATTGTCAAACCCAACCCCGTACCATCAGCCGCTTGTTTGCCCGCTTCTGTTTGCACGAAAGCATCAAATAACTTGTCAATTTCTGCTGCCGCTATGCCAACTCCCGTGTCTTCAACTTCAAACAAAATAACAGATTCGTCCGTCGGGGTAGAGTTGCAGCAAATCTCCGATTCTGCTGGTCGGTCCTTGCCTTCCAGGCTGGCGCGCAGCCAAATACTGCCGCCGTCGAGCGTAAACTTTATGGCATTTCCCAGCAAGTTAATCAAGCAGACGCGCAGCTTTTTTTCATCAGTTTTTATATATTGGGGAACATCCGCCTGTACGGAAAATTTCAGTTGCAAACTTTTGGTTTCAGCTTTGATTTGAAACATTTCTTCGAGAGTGTCGAGGAGCTGATAAAGGTCAAAGCTGCGCTCATCTAAGCCAATTATCCCTGCTTCTATTTTCGACAAGTCTAAAACATCATTAATCAGTTCCAGTAAATGTTGACCGCTGCGGTTAATAATGCGGAGATTTTCAAGATTTTCGCTGCCCAGTAAAGAGTCGCGGCTCATAACTTGCGTAAAACCCAGGATGGCGTTCAGGGGAGTCCGCAATTCGTGGCTCATGTTGGCAACGAATTGACTTTTTGCCAGCGATGCAGCCGCAGCGGCTTCTTCGGCTTTCTTGCGTTCTATTATTTCTTGTTGCAGTTCGGTATTGCGATCGATCAACTGTTTTTTCAGTCTTTGAATAGTCAATTGGTGTTCGATTCTCGCTAAAACTTCTGCTACATGAAAAGGTTTGGTGATATAATCTACTCCTCCCACTTGAAACGCGGTTACTTTGTCCAATACTTCATCTAAAGCGCTGATAAAAATAACGGGAATTTCTGATGTTTTCGGATCTGCCTTGAGCTGCGTGCAGACTTCGTAGCCGTCCATTTCCGGCATTTTGATGTCGAGCAAAATCAAATCGGGAGAACCCGAACGCGCGGCTCTGATTGCCATTTTGCCGTTAATTACGCCCCGGACTTTGTAACCCCGATCCGATAGCGTTGCCGATAAAACTTGCAAATTTTCGGGAGTATCGTCAACAATTAATATGTTGCCTTTATTTTCTTCTGTTTGATTGCTGGTCATTGATGCTGTTTTTTGTTATATTGAAAATTGCTGAGATTGTGAAAACCGATTAAATAGTAATTATAGCACTCGCCCGTGAATCAACTACTTTGATATTTACAAAGCTGACCCACACAAACCCAATAAACCGGGTTTTTTAACCGGGATAGCGGTAAGGTGCGCAATGCGCACCCTACATATATAGGTTCTGCTCCCAGGACTGAAATATTCGATCGACCTAAATCATCAATCATCCCCAACCCGCCCCCGATCTAAAATCCGTTGGTATCGGAATTATTCCTCTCTCTCTTCTCGAACTCTGTGTCAAAAGTGGCAAGAGCGGTTAAATCATTCCAATGCAACCGCAAACAATCTCACCCCTCGGACTTTCCCCTTCTTCCTTCTTCCTTCTTCCTTCTTCCTGATATCCGTTACATCCGTTACATCCGCTACACAATCCGCTGCCGAACTTCCTTCTTC
>JAUBOG010000351.1:0-7266 GCA_036700105.1 Microcoleus occultus BM001215583 | reverse complement strand
GAGAAGGCAGAATTACGGGGGATGGAGTTATTGGTTTGTCGCGGGCTTTGATTTCGGCTGGAGTGCCGAGTGTAATTGTTTCTTTATGGGCGGTTCCCGATGCGCCGACATCCGAATTAATGCAGTCGTTTTACCAAAATTTGCAAAATAATCCCGACAAAGCACAGGCATTGCGGCAAGCAATGTTAACCACGATGAAAACTCATCCCCAGCCGCGAAATTGGGCGGCATTTACTCTAATTGGGGAGGCAGAGTAAGGACGATCGCGACAAGCAGATTACCGAGTACGATCGGGGATACTGCTCCTACCGCGAAACTGGCGGCTGCAAAACTTCAGCATCCTTCTCGATGATAACTTCCTCCAAAACATTCTCTAAAATCGGAGCAGGAACCGGCACTTCTTCAACTACCTGATGCTTTTCCAAAGTCAAGCGAGAGTTGGACGAACCGGACAATCTTTTTAACAATTTCGGTGTCGGATCGTACAGCAAATAAATAATTCGATCGCCCGCTTGCCAAATCTCTGCCGCCGATACTACTTGCAAGTATCCTTGTCTTTCCAGCAGCAGAGGCGCTAACTCCCCGGCTTGAACCAAGGCTTGCAAGTGAGCGATTTGAAACTGCAATCCCTCGCTGTTTAATTCGGTTTCTCCCAGTTTAACTTCTTTGTCAATCAAATATTCATTCCAATCCTTCAGCGGCAAATCGGAGACAAAGGCTTGATTGATTTTAGTTTGATTTGCAGGCGTATTTGCTTGCGGGTCTTTGGGGAAGATTGCCAAAACTCTCGGCGGCGAAAACTCCTCGGCTGCTCGCTGGGCTAATACTAAGTTTACCTCGCCGTTGTTCGTCATTGCCAAGAAAGTTCCCATCGACTCCAGCCCGGCTGATTCTAACACGCTGTGATCCAGAGCACTGCTCAAAAATACCCGCAAACCTTCCTTTTCTGCTTGTTCGCAAGCTTCGGGGTTGGTGTCGATAATTGCCACAGATTCGCCCTGTTCTTGAAACAAGCGAGCAATTAATCTGCTCAAAGGATTTGAGCCGACAATCACAGCGCCGGTTGCGGATTTTGAGGTGACTCCCAACAGTTGAGCCATCCATCCGGCCGTTAGCCCTTGGACGAAAACTGTCATGATAATTGTCAGGAAAACTAAGGCTTTGATCGAGTCGCCGCCGTTGATTCCGCGCTGGGTGAGCAAAATTGCAAATAAAGATGCGATCGACGCTGAGACAATTCCCCTCGGCGCTACCCAGCAAACAAATAATTTCTGCCGCCAATTCAGCCCGCTGTTGAGCGTACACAGCCAAACGTTGACCGGCCGCACTACCCACATTAATGCTAAAACTGTAAACAAACTTCCCCAACCGAGGGCGACTACACTAGCGAGGGATAAATCGGCCGCCAGCAGCACGAACAGCACGGAAATAGCCAGGACTGTGAGTTGACCTTTAAACCTCCTCAGCAGCCTTTCTTCCGGCACGGCGGCGGCTCTGAGGACGATGCCGGAGAGGACTGTTGCCATCAGTCCCGATTCGCTGCGGAGTTCTTCTGCTAAGCCGAACAATCCCCACAAACCGGCTAAAACTACTAAGTTTTTGAGGTCTTCTGAGAGAAAGTTCGATCGCTTGAGAATGAATCCCAGCAACCATCCTCCCGCAACTCCGACGGCTGCGCCAACGCAAAGCCGCACGATTAAATCTCGGAACAAAACCAGCAAGTCAGCATTGCCGTTTAAAATAATATTCAGTACCAATACCGCCAGAATTGCCCCCACGGGATCGATTAAAACGCCTTCTGCTTCTAGCAAGGCGGCGACTTTTTTGTCAACGGATACTTGTTTGAGCAAAGGGCCGATGACTGTCGGGCCTGTGACGACTACTAGGGAAGCATACAGAAATGCGATCGGCCAGGGAAATTCTCCCAGCCAGTGTGCGGCCATTCCGCCGCCGATTAGCGTAATTAAAGTCCCTGCTGTAACTAAATTGCGGATGCTGCCGGAAACTTTGCCCAAATCACGCAATTCCAAATTCAAGCCACCTTCAAACAGAATTAAGGCGACAGAAAGGGATACCATAACTTCCAAGCCGCTTCCCAACAAATTGGGGTGCAGCAGTCCGAGGCAATCCGGGCCTGCTAAAATGCCGAACAGCAGCAAAAAGACGATCGCCGGAACTTTCAGATAAGCTGCCAGAACTTGAGCGCTGATACCGCAGGTGACGGTCATGACCATCAACAGGGTAATGTTAAAGGGGATTTCCATAGATATGATTGTTACAGGCTGCCCGCAGGGTTTTAAATGTTCGATCGCGGGTAATTTGAGTCGAGGCGCTATTTTCGGCGCCGCTTGCAAACTCGGCACGGCCCTGGACTTTTGCTAATAAGATTAAAAAACCTTGATATTGGCTATAACTTTATCAGATAATTCTGCGATCGCGGCTGCATCGCGCAATTCACCCGCGTTCAAGCGGCCTGTAGCTTCCAAATCCCAGACTGTCTGCAAATCTCCCGCTGCGAGTTTTACAGCTTTGGGGAACAAATTTATTGAGCCTGGAAGGCTGCTTGCCGGTCGAAAAAAGCGGTCAGAACCGCGTTGAATTGAAGTGGCTTTCATTTGCCGTCGATTTGACAAAACCGAAGAGAATGCCTCCACGGGCAACTGTTTGCCAATTAACACCGGGCTGATAGCCACAAACATATATACCGCGAATGCCCGTACTGCCCAGAGTTGAGAAAAAGCTAGTTTTGTCTGGAGCAGCGACTAAATTAAGGCTACATTAAATTGTAATGCTAAGCCGTTAATTGTTTTTGCGGCAAGGGAAATTATGCAAGTTAACTTCGATCGCATAGAACCAGGCCCCGGTCAAGAGTCTGTTTGGGATTACCCGCGTCCCCCCCGCCTTGAGGAATTGACCAAACACGTACAGATAGTTTTTAATGGAGTGACGATCGCCGATACGCATCGCCCGTTTCGGGTATTGGAGACAAGTCACCCTCCTGTCTACTATATCTCCCCCGAAGACATCCAAATGCAGTATTTGCACAAAACTGCGCGGGGTTCCTGGTGCGAGTGGAAGGGACAAGCAGGTTATTACACTGTGACTGTAGAGTCGAAGGAAGCAGTAAATGCTGCTTGGTTTTATCCCGACCCCACACAGGTTTTTGCAGCTATTAAAGATTATGTGGCTTTTTATCCGAGCAAAATGGATGCCTGTTATCTGGACGGGGAATTAGTAGAATCTCAACCGGGGGATTTTTACGGCGGCTGGATTACCAAAGATATTGTCGGCCCGTTTAAGGGAGGAATCGGAACTTGGGGATGGTGAGGAAATTTTGAGATTGCTTTGTTGCTCGCCGCGCTTCGGGGTTTTGGGTTTTGAGTTGAGGGCTAGCGCCGAAACCTCGTTTTTTCTGCCAAATCTCGTTCGATTGTTTGCGGTTGTTTGGGAATGTATTTTAAACCGCAGAGGGCGCAGAGGGCGCAGAGAAGGAGAAGAGAGAGATGGATGATTTGGATACCAAGGGGTTTAATATTCCCGTCTCTACTTGGCTTTAAATTCTGGTTTGTTGAGTTTTGGTGGACTGCAAATGAGTTGTAAAAGGTGCATAAATCTGGTTTTTTACATTCCAAAAACCCCCAAGTTAAAAATCTCTAATCATTGTTCAACAAATATATACTTAATTTAAAATGAATCAATTCAGTGGATATATGGCACGAGCTAACGCAGCTTAGATACTTTAAAAAACAGTGTAGTTAAGAATACAGCTACTGTCGATTGAAAAATGTTAATATTAGCTGAAGGGTGACACTATATTTTTTGCTGCTGTATTGTTCGTTCGGAGCTGCTCTGTGTCTGTTGAATTTGTCGCACCATCTAACTCGCCTGAAAAATTACCCGAAAATTTAACTTTAGAGTCTACTCTTAAGGAGCTGGCTGTCTTTGATTTTCAGGTTGAATCTTCCTATCTCGCCAAAGACGTAGCTCGCTTGTTTCAAGCTCACCCGCTGCTTCCGGGAGTTATCTTGACCCAAAATGGCGAATTTTTAGGGATGATATCTCGCAGGCGATTTATGGAACGTATGAGCCGCCCTTACGGAGTAGATATATTTGCTTGCAGACCGATTATTGCTTTGTATCAAATAGCTCAAACCGCTATTTTAATTTTACCGGGAGTAGCCTTAATTGTCATGGCGGCTCAGCGAGCTGTGCAGCGACCGCCGGAACAGCTTTACGAGCCGATTGTCGTACAGTTAGAACCTCAAGTTTACCGACTGTTGGACGTGCATCAAGTATTGGTGGCTTTATCCCAAATTCACCAACAAGCTACTTGGTATATTAGCGAACTTTATTACAATCTATCTGTGACGCAATCCGAGTTAGAAGCAGCTAATTCTCAATTGCAATCAGCTAATTCGGAACTGTATCGCCTTGCTAATTCAGATGGCTTGACTCAGGTGGCTAACCGCCGCTGTTTTAACGAATGCTTAGAAAAAGAATGGCAGGAATTGTTAGAAGAAGCGGCAGAATTATCTTTAATTTTATGCGATATTGACTTTTTTAAGAAATACAACGATACTTACGGACATCAGGCCGGAGACGCTTGTTTGCAGCGGGTAGCCAAAACTATTGTTGAGGCTGTAAATTCCTCAGCAGGCGATGTTTCCCAGCAGAGCCTGGTAGCCCGTTACGGAGGTGAAGAATTTGCGGTAATTTTGCCTCGCACTACACCTGAAACTGCTGTGTCGATCGCAGAACACATTCGAGTCTGGGTGAAAAAACTCGAAATTGAACACCTGCAATCCCCGGTTGGTTGCGTGACGCTGAGTTTGGGGGTGGCGAGTGCGTTTCCCCGATCGACCGTTGCTCAAAAAGACTTGATTGCAGCAGCAGACCGCGCGCTTTATCAGGCGAAAGACCGAGGGCGCGATCGGGTAATCTTGGGTACTATCAAATTAGATAAGTAAAAAAGGTTCAGTTCAGGAACTTTTGGGTTATGGAATTGCAAGAATGGCAAAACTTGACCGACGATCGAAAATCTTCCTACTCAGAGGAATTAGCAGCACATCTGCCACACTCAGTAATTTTTAGAGGTTTGCAACTTTACCGTTATGGCGGCCCCGAACTCTCTATTGCCATTTTCGAGTATGGAGGAGCTTTATTTTCTCTGATGCCAGGGGGTGAGGTTCAAATTGGATGCGAAGCCCGCAACTTTCGCCCGACAGATGAGCAAATAGAATCGTTTCAAAAGAGTGCTGAAGAGTACGGGATCGATCTAGACATTTGCTCTTACGTACAAAGCGTCACTACACCCCCTCGAAAGGTGACATTTTCGCCGATGCTTGTAGAAATTCAACCAACAAAAATCGGTCTTGAGGCAAGTAGTTCGGAGTCACTTAAAATCCAGAATATATTAAAATAATTTCCCGACAGTCCGAGTGTTAATTGTGGCGATAGATACGGATTCGATCGCGCTGAAGATGGTGCGGTTGCGGCTTGGCAAATTACGAGCAAAACGCAAGAAGACCTCGCGACTGAATTGGCGACTGAAGGACTCCGCTTGCTAACTTTCGACGAATGGGAGTATGCCTGCTGTGCCGGAAGTACCACTCTATTTCGTTGGGGAGACTTCAATCCTAGCGATTGCTACCCAAATCACAAAGGGGCCGACTGGAAACTCCACTTGCAGCCCAACCTTTTCGGACTTCATATCGCCCAAAATCCATACGATTGCGAGATAATTAGCGACAAACATACAGTCCGAGGCGGAGACGGCGGAGTCTCCATTTGCGGTGGAATGGGATCTTTTCTCGGTTGGTTGCCGCTAGCAACTGCCTACTGGGAACCCGATGGACTTGACTGGCTGGATGAAGACATAAGCGGCCATTTGATGCGCCGCGTAATTCCATAGCCGTAACGCTGATTCTGGCTTCTTCTTCCTGATTCTTCCTTCGCGTCCTTCGCGTCTTCGCGGTTCAATCATACTAATTCTTCCGGCCCAAAAGTAGATATTTGCAACCGATCGCCCCTTTCTACAAAGTCTCGCACCAAGCGCGTTCAGCCGTCCAGTGCCTGTCGGACGATTCGTAAACCCTCAACCCATCCAACCCGGCATTTTGGATCATCTCCTCAACTTCACCCAGCGTAAAAGCCGCTTGCAGCGAATCGCTGAAAAGTTGTTTCTGGTGCGCGTTGCAATCTCCCGCATAAAGCTCGACTAAATTATCCCTCATTTCCCGTGTTTCCGGCCGCAGCAAATCCCGCAAAAATATTGATCCGTTCGGTTTCAACACCCGCCGGACTTCCTGCAAAAACGGCACAGGATCGGGCAAATGGTGGATGATGCTGTTGGAAATTACCATGTCAAAATAACTGTCGGGATAAGGCATTGCCTTCGCATCAATTAATTCGAGACTGATTTGCGATCGCACTCCCGCCTTTTCCACATTCTGCGCGCCCACTTTCAGCATATTTGCCGACAAATCGATGCAGGTCAATTTCCATTCCGGGCGCAATGCACAAAGGGCGATCGGAATTCTCGCCGTACCCGTCCCGACATCCAAAACGTTTCCAAAAACCGGGCCCAAAGCAGCCGCACTCCTAGCAAAAGCAGCATTAACCTCAGTAAAGTCCATCGAATCGTATTCGATCGCCTCTTCCCAGGAATCCATAACTTCCGGTTCCAAAACTCGATCCATAAAATCTGTCTCGTTAACTGGCATTTCCATATACGCTCCCAGTTTTGCCTGCAAAAGTTTGACTAACTCCGGTTCCATATACTTGTAATTATCCGGGATTTGCAGGCAAACAAGCTTTTTACCTTCAAGACTTGCCGGAAATTTGTCGCGGAGTCGATCGGCGTGCTTCTTCTCCATGACAAATATCCAATCCGCCCAACCGACAAGACCCTCTGTTACTCTGATTCTGGCATTTTTTTCGGTTCCAGCCGATCGCACACTATAGCCCTTAATTTTCTGGCATATTTTCTCGGCCGTCAAACTCCTCCACTTATTTTGGCTGCACACAAACAATATCTTAATTTTATCCATTTACACGACAGTACAAAATTCTATGTTAATCGCGCCACCGGCGTCCCGCCTGTGCTTCCGCAGCGGTTAGTCTTTTCGACCCGGAGGAATTCCGATGATTGAACCGCGAAGACGCGAAGAACACGAAGGAAGAACTCCCCCCAAGGGGGAAGGAAGAAGTAGTTGACATACTCCCCAGCCTGAAGGCGTGGGGATTCTTGACACATCATTTCAACTT
>JAUBOG010000350.1:0-7266 GCA_036700105.1 Microcoleus occultus BM001215583 | reverse complement strand
GATTTTATTCAAGATAAGAAAGCTCCTTTCTGATATACAGAAAGGGGCTTTTTTGTTTTTGATGATTGTTTGAGTTGGTGTTTGGTTGTAAATTTCAGGACTTGGGCAAAAAAATGGTTCTATCCGCTATTGGTAGATGCTTTGTGCGCAGTGCGCACCCTACAGATAGAGTTTATGCGTTGAGGACTGAATTGGAAGCTATTTGTCAAGCTCGATCGCACTTTCGGAGCTTCAGCTAATATCAAGTCCCGTGATATCCTTCTAGCATGGGGGGCGGGTTTACGAGATTGTTGGTTTTAGACATAAATGCTTGGTAAAACCCGCCGCTACGATCGCCCAAATTATACAATTAGGAATCAGCCGGACATCATATTAGGCTGGCAAACTCGATCGCACTGGGTGACTATTTGATGAAGTAGACGGATATCAGCGCTTGCTGGCAGGATTTAACGAGATTCCCGAACCTTTGCCGGCTGTTGGTGCTCCCAAAAGTTACTCGCGGGGGGCTTGGGTTTTTGAAGCCGGGCCGCGCAATGAACGCCGCAAAACGCTTGTAGAAAGGCGAGGCGGTAGAGGTGAAAATTTTTGACAAAATGCACCGAAATCCCGGTTAGATTTGTCGCTAGCTGTTTGTGGTTTACTGGTGGGATTAAATCACCTTTTTTACCCATTACGACTCAAAAATTTAGCTGCTTTACGACCGACAAACTTAACCCCTGCTGATACAATGGTTTGGTCTTGTTCCTGAGAATTGACATCTTCCTGTTTGTTTACTTCTTTCAATTTACGACCCAAAAAATTAGCTCCTCTACGACCGACAAACTTAGCTCCTGCTGATAAAATGCTTTGGTCTTGTTCATGAGAATTGTTTAGGTTTTCGATATCTTTTTTGTCTCTCCCCAAACTAGCAATAAATTCATAAGCTGGTATCAAGCCTACTAGCAATATTAGCACAACTACAAATATCGGCATCAGCAATAATCCCAGCAATAGTACAGCACCCTTACCCTTCAGACTAACCAAGATGATGGTGATAATGTTTTCCCACCAAGAACAGCCCCAGCGTCCACAAAATTCTGCCAAAATTAGTTGCATTAGATTTTTACTCCTTTACTGTATGTCCCTAACTTTTTTGTTCCAACCGCGCTTTGTGCTTTCCTCAAAAGAAGAGCGATCGCACTTTTGTATCTAAATAAAATAAGTGCGATCGTACTTTGGTAGAAATAGCGATCGACCTGGTAAATTTAGCTAAGTATCAATCAATTTGGCAAAGAAGGCGGTGGTGGGGGAGACTGAGAAGGTCGGGGAATATAGGGAGGTTTAGGACGACAAGCTTCTATAATTTCGTTCCGAAACTGGTAAAATTTATCATTTTTTGTACAAAACAAAATGAGATTACTACTACTCGTGTAAAAGACAATATAACGCTGTTTTACAACAAAAGCTAACACAATGAAGATAATACCAATGAAGAATATCCCGATGGTTAAAATTCCGAGTCCGAGCAGCCACCAAGTACAGCCTTCCCCAATTTCAACTGCTTTAACATTTTGAATGGGAATGACAATTTCTTTGCTCTCTAAGCCAAAAAATGAAGTGAAATTTCCTTGTAAGGTGTCCCCAACAATTTTAATAGTTCCTGTACCGCTGGTTCGGAGTGGAACTGCACCGACTAATTGACCGGGAAGACCGCTGATTTGCGTAACTGATTTAGACTTCATGTCTTTGAGTGTTGTAGGAATAATGAGATGGCTCGTGCTGTGTTTCGTTTAGATGTTGCTTCATGCTGCATCATTTGAAAATCTCATAGACAAGGTAATTGACATCAACAATTACGCAATGGTGTAGAAGTAGCCTCGACCTTCTTTACTTAAACTTGCTTTACCTAATGCCACAAGTACCACTAATGCTTCCTGAGCGTAGTAGTCAAGTTGCCAATCATCGGTATAGGGGAAATTAAAGTTTTTAGCGACGGGCTTGAGAACGGTAGAAGAATCTTTTGGTGTAACTTTACGACCCTTAAGTTTATTGTAGAGATACTCCACAGCTTTATCAGGAATGTCGTAAGAGTAAGTTTTTTTTGGATTGATTTGCTCTACTCGGTAAGAATCCTCTAAATAGTAGACTCGATGAGAGTTACGCAGTTCGACTTGTCCGATAAATTTAATCAATGGTTCCTCCTGTTTTAGTTGAGCGATCGCATTTTTATAACTTCGTTTTGTAGCGGTAAGGTGGGCAAGGCCCACCTACAGATAGAGCTGGTGCGTAAATCCTGTTCGTATTTAGAAACAGAGGGTTTGCGAAGCCTAATTCTACCTATCTCTTAACTCCCAAACTCTTCGTTTAGTTTGCGTTTCATTTCCCCAGAGATAGGTAAATTCCGAATTTCTCCGCACAGACGCGATTTTGATTCTCCGTTTTGAAGGCGCTGTCTGTAAATCCCAATTAGCACTGCTTCAAGAGAATACTTAGACAATGTTTCTGTCGCTAAACCGATGATTCCCAGCAGTGCAATTCCGCCTAACATACCTGCTGGGCCACCCACAGCGGCGAGTGGGACACCTAACAATGCTAAAGCTGCTGTAATTGCAGCCGCACCTGTTAAACCTGTAGTTGCCATCACAATTACCAAAATGATTGCGGGTAATCCCAATGCCGCAGCTTTGCTAACCAATTTATCCATTTTGCGATATCTCACTCTTTCAATTAAAATGTCCATTCATAATCTGGATCGTCAAGGGCTGCTCTGACAGATGTTAAATTAGCAAGGTCTTTGAAGGGACTAGACTTAGCTATTTCGGTAATTGAAGTCATGGCTAAAGCTAACTGGTTATTATCGCCGATTGCTATGGCCTCATCGACCTTTTCAAACAGAAATTTAAAGTTCTTAGCACGTTCATCAAACGAGCGTTCAAGATACTCGATCAAAGCATCGCGTTTTGCTTGAATGTCGGCAATCGTTGCTTTTTCCCAAGCTTCGATGCCACGCCGTTTAGTGTGCTGTTGCTCTGCAACTATTTTGTATTCGGTGTAAGCTTCAACAACATCGCGGAAGCACTCAGCTACGGAGCCGGGATTAAAAATTTCTACAGGAACTTTTTTAGCTATCATTTCTATTTCCCTGGTTAAGTAGTAAGGTGGGAAATGCCCACCCTACAAATAGATTTTCTGCGTAAGTCTTGAGACTCCTTCGATCGCGATTTCTATTTCCCTGGTAAAATCCGATATTTCTCCAAAACCTTCACAGTACCGAGGTTAAGCTTACCGTCATTATTTAAAACAGGGGTTTTCAACATTTCTACAAGTCCCTTCATCAGAAGTCCTACCTGTTGGAACTTCTGGGCATCCCTCTTAGCATCAAAACGCTGAGATTCCAGTTGACTCAAACCTTGAACAGCACGAGTGTTCATAGATTCAAACACTTTTCTCAATTCAGTAATCCGCTGTCTTACCTGTTTTGCAAAGTCCTTAGCCAGTTTCATGTCTGCGATCGCCTTATTGACTTGAGCTTCATGATCTCGCGCCTTTGTCATCGCTTTCTCGCCTTCACTAGCAGCAAAAAAGCCACCGATCGCCAAAGCTGGTAAAAGGGTGATACCGCCTAATACAGCAGCACCCAGAGCCATACCGCCACCGCCAGCCGCGATCGCTCCACCGCCAAACCATGCTAAGGTTGCATTCCAAGCAGCCGCTCCGCTGAGAGTTGAGATAGCGGTTCCCGTGCTTGCTGCTCCTAGTGTAGTAACAGCACCAATAGCACCGCCGTAACCTGCTGCTGCGGCTCCTGCGGATTTAACGCCAGCCATGAAATACTGTTCTGCTCCTACCGCAGCAGCTTTGTACTCCTTCATCTGCTGAACTGAAAAATCCATCCCTTCTAAAAGCCGCTTTTCACTTTCTGAAGCCTTCCGACCACTGTTTTCAAGGAAGGTAACAAAGCGCTTAATTGTGTTTCTTATGACATTCAGTTGCAGTTGACCGTACTCTTCTGCCAATTTGTTTGTGGCTGCTTATTCTCTTTTCAAATCTTCAACCGCCAACTCGAATCGCTCTTGAGCTTCCTCGGCGAGTTCATTAGCTTTTTGACCTGGATAGAATGAAACCATAAAGTACCTCCGATTTATGGACTTTGACTAAAACGATTCCTAGATTCAGTGAGAAGCGATCGCAGGTTTAAACTTCCAACTATTAACCAGGGGAAAGTCAAAAAATTATGCAGACACGCACGGGAAAGTTTGCCATCTGCTAGAGTATTTGACTCTCAACCGCCCCGATCGAACCCTAATCACTTAACTGAGATTTAGCCTAACTGCTTTTTCTGCACCTGTCAAGTATATGAGTTGAAAACCTCAGTAAACCGAGGAAAGAACCCAGAGGGATGGGTCGCTTAGCCACTTCAGCATTCTGATACAGGGAAGTCCCACACCCTCAAATGCTTGATAATTCAAGGATTTGTCCCACAAATATCCCATCTTTGATGCCAACCCAGGAGTGAGCTAGCAGGTTTGTCATTGACGAGAGTCTAGCTATTCTGCTCTCCCTGTCGTAAGATAGATGCCTCACATTTCTCAGTAAAATGAGAAAAGGCGGAGACAATGGGAAAGCAAGCCGGAGTGTTTTCTGCGGGAGGGGCCGATCGCCCTCCTAATGCAGAGTCTCGCTTCTCCACGGCGCGATCGGGCGATCGCAAACCTCCTGTTCTACCAGCAAAACCTTATATAAAAGGATGTTTTGTAGTAATCTAATACAATGATTCCCCAAAACTTTTTAAGAAATCTAGCCACCAATTTGGGTATTTCCGACAACGAATTTGAGGCACTCTCCAGAGCCATCCAAGGCGAACCGATGGATGCGATCGCACAAGAACTCGGTGTCAGCAAAGAAGCGCTTCAGAAAAGACTCGGTGAGGTTTACAAAAAATTTCAGATTGCGGGCCGAGGGCCGGGAAAGCTGGCTAGATTGCAGCAAATTCTGATGGCGCAGTATCAACAGCAAGTCGCTAATTTTAGTAATGCTACAGCCAGCGATGGGATTTCTGTTAAAAATGACACGGCAAAGTCTGCTGTTAGTGCTGACACTACCCCGCCCATCAGCGAAGTTATTCCTTCACAGACAGCAGCGAAAACACACCCCCGGATCGATTGGGGTGAAGCGCCTGATGTCCCTATTTTCTACGATCGCAGTGCTGAACTTACTACTTTAAAGCAATGGATAGTCAACGATGGTTGTCGATTAGTTGCACTACTGGGAATGGGAGGAATTGGCAAAACTGCATTGGCCCTCACCGCAGTACAACAAATTCAGGGTGAGTTTGATTATTGCATTTGGCGATCGCTCAAAGAACGCCCGCCCCTGTCAAATATCTTATTCGATTTAATTCAATCCTTGTCGGCGCGGCCGGTAACTGACTTGCCACAAAATACGGATAAGCAAATCTCTTTATTGCTCAAATACCTAAGTTCTTCGCGGTGTTTGTTAGTCTTCGATGAACTCGATCGCGTTCTCGAAACGAGCGATCGCTACCAACAAGGATACGAAGATTATGCAGACTTATTCCAGCGAATAGCAACATCGCGCCATCAAAGTTGCTTGCTACTCATTAGTTGGCATCAACCTCAAGAACTTACTTCCCTCGTAGAACAAAGTTCAACTATTAAAGTATTACAACTAAATGGCTTAGACGAGCAAAGCGCCCAAAAAATCATCTATTCTGCTAAAAGGTTTTCTAGCAGTACCGAAAACAAGTCATTTTCCGAAATGAGCCAATTATATAGTGGCAATCCCTTACTTTTAAACACAGTCACCGCTAACTTTGCTGACTTATTTTCAGGGAATTTCACCCAATTTATCCAGCATACCACCTTAGTTATACAGCAAATTATGCGAAATATTTTGCAAAAAACCAGCGCAGATTTATCAGATACAGAAATTTACCTGCTCTGTTGCTTGGCCTTGAGAACTAAACCTGTCAGCAACAATGATTTGAAATCAAATCTCGCCGTTGCTGGAGAAATATCTGACTTGCAACCCGTTTTAGAATCGCTCATCAAACAAGCATTTTTAGTAAAAATTAGTGCAGCCGGAGAAGATAGTTTTACCCTGAATCCAGAAATAAAAAAATACATAAATCATCAATTGATTGCCAAATATCTCAATCAACTGGGTCAGAAAAAGTATTTATCGGGAGAGTTTCAAACTGCCAAAGCTTACTTAATCCAAGCCATCAGATTTAATCCTGACTTGGCCGCATCTCACTATAACTTAGGAGCTACTTACGAACAGTTGCAAGATTTACCTGCGGCACGAATTCACTATCAAATCGCCGCCGGATTTAACAACCGAGGGGCTTATGCAGCTATTAGTAATTTAGCACGTTTGGAAATTATATCGGGAAATGTTGAGACAGCAATTAACTCGATTTTGCCGATTTTAGAGAAAGTCAAAGACGATCTGGTTCTAGCGGCTTTGCACAAAAACCTGGGATGGGCTTACTTCCTGCAAAATCGCTATCACGATGCTGAGTTACAGCTTTTAAAATCGATCGAACTCAATCAGCTTCACCCACCGACTTATTATATTTTGGCACAAGTGAGAGAGGCTCAAGGCAAGATCCAAGAAGCATTAGTTGATTACGATAATTTTTTGAAGTGCGATGGTGGCGATCGGAAACCTCAAGGAACCCATTGGAGACTGCCAGAATTAGATGTTTGGAAAATCACAGCACGTCAGCGCTTGAATTATCCCCATAATTCGCAGTAAAATCTCGATTGAGGACTTACGCATCAAGACCAAAGAAACCGGGTTTTTCACCAAATCTGCGGGCTACAACGCGTCTTTTCGTAAAAAAACCCGGTTTCTGCGTCTGGGACTAAGATTTAGAGATGACTAGCGAAGGTTAGGTGGAACAATCGGATCGTCATCTTCATCCTCACCTTTTTTATGAGGCTGAAAAATCTCCCCTAGCGAGGGATAGGATATGAGTCGATCGAATGCTGTCATTGCTCGTTTCTCCGTTAAGGTGGATCGGGAATTTTTGGAGAAGCGAGTTGGCCAACTGCGCTTTTCTATTAACCAGGGCCAAGTCGAAAAATTATGCAGGTTTTTGGGGGAAAATGAAAAAATTTTTGGTGAGAAAGCCGGTTTTTCAGGCCTATACTGCGTTACAGCCCGTCGAAACGATAGAAAACTGGGTTTCTTCCCAGACGCAGGGTGGTCAGAAACCAATACGGTTCAGATAAGACCGATCCCCCCTAGCCCCCCTTAAAA
>JAUBOG010000034.1:0-24384 GCA_036700105.1 Microcoleus occultus BM001215583 | reverse complement strand
TCAGATAGATGAGGTATATATCAAAGGTCGAAAACCTTGATGTACATAGAATCTGGCATACCTCACTTTTTCGAGAAAGGCTATATATTCCTAGGTTTAGCAAAAATCGAAATTTTGTATATCTGCCAATAGGCTGGCTTGTCGGTTAGATTCGATCGGGGCAGGGGTCAATTATTCACAGCGAACTGAACTACCTTTGCAGTGCAAGATTCTCACTTTCCAGTCACATTTGCTGTTAAGGCTGAAAATCATCTACCCCTGTTTTTAAGCCAATTCTTCTCAACTCTCAACTTTAGCAACTTGTTCCGGCCACAGATAAATCGCCCCAGAAATCAAAGTTAAAGCTACAGAAACCCAAAAAGCAATTAATGCGGGAACATCCCACGCTTCAGATAAAGGAGCAATTAAAAGGGCGATCGCCCCAATCTGACTCACCGTCTTCAACTTCCCCCAAATATTCGCACCAGAAATCGTAGTTTTATTAACACGCCACCCCGCAATTGTCAACTCCCGGCCCAAAATCAAAAACACTCCCCAAGCCGGAACTTTACCCAACTCGATCAAAACTAAAAGCGGCGCTAGCACCAACAATTTATCGACCAAAGGGTCGAGGAACTTTCCCAAATCCGTAATTTGATTCAGCTTCCTCGCCAAATAGCCGTCCAGCCAATCAGTGGCCGCAGCTACTGCAAAAATGGCGGTGCAAATCCAGCGGCTTTGCGCGCTTGGGTCGTACAAACCGTAGAGCAAAAAAGGCACTCCCAGCAAGCGAGAAAAAGTAATCAAGTTAGGCAAATTCATCATAAAACGAAGGAAGTTCGGCAGCGAGGAGTGTACGGGATGTAACGGATGTAACGGATGTCATATCATGTCGGGTCGATCGACCGCGATTTTCGTAGGGGCGGGTTCACCAACAATACCGGCTTTCTAATTGACAATCTCAAAAACCCGCCCCCACCGGGATATTACGGTTAATCGCTCGGACATGATATCAGGCAGAGGGCAGAGGGAAGAGAAAAAAAATTCAGGGCAACCTTGTAAAAAGATTCCCCTTAATTTAACATTTTTTTGTAGCTGTTTAACTTTTAGAAAAACAGATTTTAGCTATATATTCATAGAATTGCAGCTCGCAACAAACACACAACCCAAAACAGCTTACCTAACACGCGCCGTTTTTGCTCAAGACAACCGAAATTGTTTTGCAAATCAGACTGATGTCGTAGAAGATAGACCACTTGCGCTGGTAGTCGAGATCCATGCGCACAATATCCTCAAAATCTTTAACTCCTGACCGTCCGTGCACTTGCCACTCCCCAGTCAGGCCTGGTTTGACATTTAAACGCTGCCAGTGAAAATCGTCATAAGCAGCAACCTCATCGGGAGTTGGCGGTCGAGTTCCCACCAAACTCATGTCGCCGACTAACACGTTCCAGAATTGAGGCAATTCGTCCAAACTCGTCCTCCGCAAACAGCGGCCGACGCGGGTAATTCGCGGATCTTTTTCATTCTTAAAAATATGACCTTTGGCTTGGTTGGTAACTAGGTGTTTGAGCTTTTCTGCACCGACAACCATCGATCGAAATTTCCACATTCTGAAATGCCGCCCTTTGAAGCCGCAGCGGACTTGACTGTACAGCAGGGGGCCCGGACTTTCCAACTGCATCGCCACCGCTACGGGCACCGCCACCGCAGCAGCAATTGCCAGTCCCAGCAGCGCGCCCAAAATATCGATCGACCGCTTTACCTTGCTCGTTACGGATCGGTGATTCTGCTGTTTTGATACACCCACTTTGTAAGTACGTTTTTGAACAAACAAGGATAGCATTTCGGATAATACTAAGAATCTAGAGGCACCCATCCCAAATTTCATTTGATTGGTCTCAAGTTTAATCAAATCTCACGTCCATCTTATGAGGGCTCCTTATCTATCGAGAACCTCAACTCCTCGGCTTTGCAGAATCTTTAAAAAGCCACAACACTTTTATAAAGTTTCTGTATATTTTTCCTAGGAATGTATAAAATTGCGGTAAAATTAAGTAAATTTACATAGGGCTTGCTGAAAAAGCCTAAAACCCTCAGCTCAAAAGACTTTGACTCGCGATCGGCGCTGAGCGAGTGTAAGACTATGAGGTAAAATTAGTCAAAAGCCATGCACAGCAGCACTTTCGTTCATGTACCGAAAAGTTGACTAGGGCCCCAACCCCACCTTCCAACTTTGACCTACCCTTCCAGGGGCAATTATCAGAGAATAATCGTTGGGTAATGATGGCAAAAATAATTCCGCGGTCAGAATTTGAAATTGAATATGCCCAAAATTTTACAGTATCTACTGGAGCGCCGGCTTGCATCATTTAGGATGGTCGAAAGGGGCATTAATAATTAAAGAAAGGCTAGGAACCAGCGACAAAGAAACGCTCTTTAAAAATAAGAGAAAACCCATATTTACAATACTTTATAGGCATGACAACCTATAGTAATGCTGCACCATTTGATTCATCCATGTTCGTTCATTTTAGGGAGAAAATAGGTGTCAACCTAGTCAATAAAATCAATGAAGAAATGGTCAAAGAGCAGAGCGAAGTGCCAGGAGTTATCGTCGAAAAAGAGTCCTCAGAAGCAAGTGAACCCAAACATCAAGGAAAATTAATATTAGATGCAACCTGCGCCCCAGCCAACATTAAATATCTGACGGACTTAGGACTATTAAATCAAGCAAGAGAGCATACTGAAAAAAGCATATATGCTCTACACAATCAAATTTAGTCACCCGTAATAAAAAAGCCGATCGCTTATCGAAACCGAGCCATAAAAGAATACCTAACCATAGCAAAACAGCGAAAATCGCGATGAAAAAAAAGAAGAAAAACAATTAAGAAACAACTACAATACATCCAAAGAAATTTGGCTAATATAGAGCGAATGGGGGAGCTATAGTTACTGACTAAATCTCATTATAAAATGCTGTTAGTAGTGGCAGAAGTCTATCGTCAACAGTTGTCAATGTATGAAAAGAAAAAACCTAGTATTCCCGACAGTTGGGGTAAGTTTAAAGCAACCACATATCCGCCCCATCGTCAGAGGGAAAGCCGGGAAATCCGTTGAATTTCGGGCAAAACTGTCAGCCAGTTGTCGAAATGGGTACGTATTTTTAGACCGAATTAGTTGGGATAACTTCAACGAATCAGGACACATTAAAAAACAAGTAGAAGCATTTAAACAATTCACCGAATTTTACCCTAAATAAATTCATGCAGATCGGATATATCGAACACAATAAAATAGAGCTTGGTGCAAAGAACTCGGCATAAGAATGAGCGGTGTCCGTCTAGGAATACCTCCCAAAAATCTGAGCAAATTCATGGAAAAAAAGCTCAATTAGACGAGAGAGTTCGTAATTTAATTGAGAGAAATTTGGAGAAGCTAAAAGAAGATTTAGCCTTGGTAGAGTGATGTCTAAACTTGATAATACTTCTGAAACAAGCATCGCAATAATTTTTCTGGCGAGCAATCTTTCTGCCCTGCTACGGCAGGCTTTTTGGCTTTTTTCGGTCTATTTCATAACAAAAACCTTTGGTCATGTTTTTTGGCTTCAATCATTGGTGAAAGCTAGGTTTCGCCAGAACACAATTGACAAAACTTATATTGCCGAGGAGAACTCGAATTCACTCATTTTTCTAAATGCTGTTTTCTCACTTTTTCAGCAAGCCCTAATTACTTCACTTAATTCTTGACTGCCACAATTAAGACAGATGCTGGGGTGAGCTAATTTCGGTTTTGTCTACTCGTCCAAACCATGAGCGGGTTTTCCCCGTCACGACTTGGTTGTCCGCCTGGTTTCTGTTTTTGGTCTGCTTCTGGTTTGACTGTTGCTTTCTCTGATTTATGGATCAGATCCGTTGATGGAGGTTTTGATGGAGTCTGACTGGTTGTTCGACTTTTGCCTGTAGAAATAGCTAGTTTTTATTGCAATTCTGCAATAATTTTTTGCAGCCCCAACACCATTTCTACTCCTTCAGCTTGGCTCAACTGCTCGATTTTGGTTTTTTCTTTTTGTCGGGTGGATGCGGGCTTTTTCATTCTCTTTGTTTACCAGCTTTTGTCACTGAAGTTTTCTTGACCTGAATCCTTACATCTGTACTTCACTCACATGATTTGACTTGGAACTTCAGCCGATCGCCTTTTACTGCAATACATCACCAACAGCGCAAACAGCCCAATCCCAGCCAGATACTTCAGCGGATCGGGAATTCCCGGATTTGGCGAGAAAAAACCCTCGATCGTACCAGCAATTACCAGCATCGGCACAATCCCAAATACCAACTGTGCAGCTTGAGTGCCGTAAAATTTCATAGCATCAGCACGGCGGTATTTACCGGGAAAAAAAATTGCTCTGGCGATGATTAAACCAGCGCCGCCAGCTAAAAAAATTGCCGGCAATTCCAGGGAACCGTGAGGAAATACAAACGCCCAAAAAGGATAAGCTAAATTGTGCTGAGCGACTAAAGAGGCGATCGCACCGATGCTCACTCCATTAAATGCCATAATATAAACAGTGTAAAAACCGAAAACAATCCCTCCTCCAACAGCCGCAAAGCATACGGATAGATTGTTAGTCATAATACCGCTAGAAGCTAAAGGTTCGATTCCCACAATTGAACCCATCCACAATTCTCCGTCATCGCGCACCGTTTTAATCAAATGTCCGGGAACTACTAGAGATAAAAACACCGGATCTTGCCAAGCAAACCACCAAGCAATCGACGCCATTACTAAAAAAATACCAGTTGCGATCGCCGTATAGCCAAAAGTCTGCTGTACCGCAGCCGGAAAACCCCAGCGGCAAAACTCCACGACAGCATTCCAATCTTGGCGGCGCGAACCTTGGTAAATTTGGGTGTAGCCGCGAGAAGTTAAGCTTTGCAAATCTTGTAACAAAATATTACCGACTTCATTTGTCCTCGCCCTGGCCAAATCCGCCGAAACAGAACGGTACAAACTCGCTAATTCCGTGATTTCAGACGCAGGTAGGGACTTTAGCCCTTTTTTTTCCACTTTTGTTAACAGAGCGTCTAACCGTTTCCAGTTCGGTTCCCGCCGCGCGATCCAACGTTTAATATTCATGAAGTTTTGACTAAGTTATCTGATATCTAGCTTAAGATAGTTGTAAATTTTTCGTTTAAAACTGTAATTATACCCATCGAGTCATGGCTAAAAATCTGAGTTCTGCGATACAAACAGGCCCCTTGAGCGTCGGTAATGTGGTCAGTGCTAGTTTGCGGATTTACCGCGATCGTTTTAAGTCATATTTTGGTTTGGCATTCGTGGCTAATCTGTGGTTGTTAGTTCCGATTTACGGTTGGGCGAAATATTCTGGTATTTTAGGGCTGATTTCCCGTCTGGCTTTCGGTGAAGTTAGCGAAAATCCAGAGACTGTCAGCGATGCTCGCCGCGAGGTAAATCCTCGGATGTGGAGTTTTTTAGGGGCGGGTATATTAACATTTTTGATTTACCTTGGGGTATCCTTCGCAGGCGGGATCGCGATATTTTTTGTGGGATTCGGGGCTCGTGCTATCTTTGGGCAAGATGGCGCAATTATTGCAGGTTTGCTGATAGTAGTTGCGGTGATTGCTTTCTTTATTATCTATATCCGAATTATCTCTCGCTTGCTGATTGTCGAAGTGCCGCTGGCGGTGGAAAACAATCTGACTGCTAGTTCGGCGATCCGTCGCAGTTGGGAGTTAACCAACGGTTCCGTGGGACGCATTCAGTGGATAGTTTTTGTTGGCATTTTGGTTTCACTGCCGCTCACGATTTTTGTGCAGATACTTAGTACGATCGTTCAACTTGTTTTAAGTGCAGTGTTAGGCGCAGAATCGGGTATATTTTACTTAGTTTATTATCTTATGATTGTGTTATTGAGCTTGGGCAGCGGTGCGCTGGTGGCTCCTTTTTGGCAAGCTATGAAAGCCATCATCTACTACGACCTCCGCAGCCGCAAAGAAGGTTTGGGCTTGCAAATACGCGATCGCTAATTTGGTCGCAATCAAAACACAAGATTTGCTCAAATCTATGCGACTTTTTAATCGATTTACTCTCCACACTCCCGAAAGTGTAGAACTCGAATTTACCTTAGCGGGAATTGGCAACCGCGCCTACGCACTGCTGATAGACTATATCTTTTTGGGTTTAATTTTAATAGTGTTTCTAGTAGGTTCGCTGATATTTAATTCAGTGTTGCTTGAGACGATCGCAAATTTCGCAGGAATTACCAATGGCTTAGCACTCTGGTCGATCGCAATTCAGGGATTAATTGCTTTTTTCATTTATGTCGGTTACTTTGTCTTTTTTGAAACAGTCTGGTCCGGCCAAACACCGGGCAAGCGTCAGGTTAAAATCCGAGTAATTCGGGATGACGGCCGTCCAGTCAGACTTCAGCAATCAACTCTGCGGGCTTTGCTGCGGCCTTTTGACGACTTATTTTTTATCGGTGTATTTTTGATCGTGTTCAACCAGCGGGAAAAACGCTTAGGAGATTTGGTAGCAGGCACCTTGGTAATTCAAGAAGAACAAACCGTGAAAGCGGCTGCATTGAAAATATCAACATCGGCTAAATCCCTGGCCAAAACAATCCTTGCCGATGCCGATATTTCCCGCTTGCTGCCCGAAGATTTTGCGGTAATTCGAGAGTATTTGCAGCGGCGCGAAGCTATGATACCTGATGCCAGAAATGAATTGAGCAAACAACTGGCTTCTGGGGTTAAACAAATTATCGCTTTGGAAAAACTGCCGGCAAAAGTTGATGCTAATCTTTTTTTAGAGGCTGTCTATCACGCATATCAGCAGCAAGTTGACAAGTGATATCAACAGGAATTACGCGTTCATGTAGTTTGAAACGCTAGTTATAACAGTAAGGTGCGCATTGCGCACCCTACATATCGATCTAAAAAGTATAAATTATATACCTACTTCAGATTTGTCAGCGGCAACTCTACAATCAACTCCGTTCCTTCACCAACCTCGCTAATACATTTAATCCGGCCGCCGTGAGCTTGGACGATTACTTGATAGCAAACTGAAAGTCCCAAACCAGTACCGCTTCCCACGGGTTTAGCAGTAAAAAATGGGTCAAAAATCTTATCTTGAATTTCCGCAGGAATGCCCGTTCCCGTATCGCGGACAGAGATTGTTACCCAGTTTGGCTCGCTTTGCCAACTGCGGATGATTAATTCCCCCTGTTTTTCCGCTGAATTGAGCGCATCTAAAGCATTGTCAATCAAATTATAAAATACTTGGTTTATTTGACCTGCATGACATTTGACTGGCGGCAAATTTCCGTATTGTTTGTCGATTTTGATATGGGCTTTTAGCTTATTTTGCAGCATCAAAAAACTGCTTTCTAAACATTCATTCAAATCTACAGCTTTAAATTCAGCGTGGTCTAAACGAGAAAAACTTCGCAGGGTCATCACGATGGAGCGAATCCGGCCGCTGCCTTCCCGCATGGAATTGAGCAGCTTGCCAAAGTCTTCTCGAATGTAATCCAGTTCTAATTCTTCATTGATTCTGACAATTGCTGCCGCTGCTTCCGGGCAGGCATTTCCGGCCAGTTCGAGAGCTTCGTTCAAGACTTTAAAATACTCTTGAGCGTGAAACAAGTTAGCGTGAATAAAATTGTTGGCGTTGTTAATTTCGTGAGCAATTCCCGCCACCATTTGCCCCAATCCCGACATTTTTTCGCTTTGAATTAATTGCTGCTGGGTCGATCGCAATTCTTCTAGGGTAGCTTGCAATTGCTGGGTTTGGGCTTGAGATTTGACCGCAGCTTCTCGGACTTTGCTGTAAAGTTCTGCTTGCTGAATGGCGATCGCCATTTGGTCGGCTAGCTGCGACAGCAATTCTGTTTCTTGCATAACCCAGTTGCGCGTATCGTGGCACTCGTGAGCGATCAGCAAACCCCACAGTCTACCGGGAAATTTGAAATTACAACTTCCGGTCGCAGGAAGTGAATTTTCTTCGCTTCTGGATGTAACAATCGGCACGATCAGATTAGCTTTTACCTGCAAACTGTCTAAGAAATCCACGTGACAAGGCTCTAAACCGGCATTAAAAATATCATTAATTGCTTTGACTCGCCCTTGCTGGTAAAGATCGGCGTAATCTCCCCTGAAACACTTATCTGCCCCCATCTCTCCTAAAATTGAAGGCCAAGGAACCGTCATGTCTTCAACCACAACTTTTCCCTGCCAGTTATCTTGAAATTGGTAGATAATTACTCGATCGCACTGCAGCACTTGCCGGACTTCCCTTACCGCTGTTTGCAGGATAGTTTCCAGATCCAGGGTACTGCGAATTTGGTTGCCGATCATCCGCAGCAGCGATTCTTGTTTGGCTTGACGGCAGGTTTTGCTGTAGAGTTTAGCTTGATTGATCGCGATCGCCAATTGCGAAGCCACTCCTTCTAAAAGTTGCTGTTCCCAATCAGTCCATTCCCGTTCGCGATCGCACTGATGCAAGCCAATGATACCGTTAAATTCACCTTGGTAGCGAGTCGCTACTGCCAGCATTGACTTAATCTCCAAAGATAAAGCAATTTGTCGGGTTTGTTCGTTCAATCCCGGAAAATCCAGAAACTTCGTCAATGCTAGGGATTCTTGCCCAGACACGACTGCGGCCAAGTGCGGGTTGTCAGCAATCGGTACTTTCATGCCCAGTTGGATCGGATAATCCCCCGCGTTGTACTCTCCCCGCGTCACTAAAGTTTTTTCTGTATTTGATTCTTTGACTAAAATACTCACGCGGCTGCACTGCAGCGCTTGCCCCAACAATCTGCAAGCCGATGTCAAAATTTCTTCTATATCAAGCGTACTGCGAATTTCGTTATTAATTTGGTTCAGCAAGTTTGATAGCTGAACTTGCTGCTGCATCTGCACCACCAGGGCTTTTTGCTGGTCTACTTCCGGCAGCGAAAGATTTTCTTCCCACCTCCAATTTTCTGGTTCAGGCAAGCGCGAAGTACATCTCGGCCACGGGTTTTCTTGTTGTTGTATCTTTAAAGACATATTTACTCAGTAGTTATACAGTATCTCGACCGAATCTGGTTGTTTCGATTCATGCTTACCCCGCCAAGAACCCGCGCGCAGCTACCTGGGCTTTGGGAATCTTAATAGATTATAAAGGATGCAGTCAGACCTTAGCAATTATTTGCTTTACAAATATTTATACATAGTAACTAGGCGCTCTGCCGCCGACAATACTAATTAGGCGCGCGCCATTAAACTCGGTCAGATGTCAATTAGAGTTAACCGCCATGTTAAGCGAATAAAATTAATCTAAAATCTGTCTTTAGTTCAATGTTTGCGCGCGCTCGACATGGAAAACTCATCAATTGCCGGGAATTTTCGCCCGAAAGCAAGTACAGACAACCTGATATCTAGATTGACAGATCGAGGTCAGATTAAAATAGCTTTGGCGATCGGCAATTCGCGACTGCACTGGGGACTCTTTGCGGGCAAAACTTTGGAAAAAACCTGGGATACAGAGTATCTCAAAGAGGTAGATGCTGTTTCCCTGCTCTGCGAGGAGGAAAAAGCCGCATATTTGGTGCAAACAGTTATGAGGTCGATCGGGGAAATACCTGCTCAAAACCTGCTGGATCTTCCTGCGAATCCCGCTCTTTCTACTCCTGACACACTTTCTTCAGTGCCGCTACCCTTAGTCTTGGCTTCAGTTGTTCCCCAGCAAACAGCAATTTGGCAGAGTTATCCTGATGTCCGAATTATTACTTTAGACCAGTTGCCGATCGGGGGGCTCTATCCTACCCTGGGAATTGACAGAGCTTTGGCTTTACTGGGTGCTGGCAACCAATTTGGTTGGCCAGTTTTACTTATAGATGCTGGTACAGCTTTAACATTTACTGGGGGTAATGTCAATAGGTATTTAGTTGGGGGCGCAATCTTGCCGGGCTTGGGTTTGCAGTTGTCGTCGCTAGCAAAAAAAACTGCTGGATTGCCGTCAGTCAGCTTACCAGAAAATCTGCCGCGCCGCTGGGCGAAAGATACTGCTGGGGCAATTCAAAGCGGAGTTGTGTATGCGGCGGTGGCAGGAGTTAGGGATTTTATTGAAGATTGGCGGTGTTTGTTTCCTAATAGCAAAATTGCCATCACCGGGGGCGATCGAACTTTGTTACTGCAATATCTCGCCTCAGCTTTTCCCGATACCGCAGCCTCCGTAATTGACGCACCAGAAGCGATTTTTTGGGGAATTAGTCAGTTAACAGTTAACAGTTGACAGTTGACAGTTGACAGTTGACAGTTGACAGTTGACTGTTGTCAGTTGTTAGTTGTCAGCAGTCAACAGTTAACTGTTACTAATGCCCAATGCCCAATGCCCCATTCCCAATTCCCTCTTTGGCCAATGCCCAATTCCCAATGCCCAATTCCCAATTCCCAATTCTCAATTTATTTAGCAAATTCGCGAATATACTTAGCAACAATATCCGGGACTTCCTGCGGCAAATTGCTTTCCCCGGGACTGACAAATTGCAGTTCGGCATTAGGAGCCAGAGCAGCATAGGATTGACACAAAGACAAGGCTGCGAGACTATCTTCAGAACCTTGCAAAACCAAAACAGGCGCTTTCAGCAAAGCCAAATTATCGTCAACTAATTCCGCTGTAATTTCAGCCCGCCGCCGCTGGAATAGCAACTGTACCGCAACCGGGGACTGCATCAACTGCTGTCTGAACTTTAGCAGTCCGTCAATCTTGTTTTGGTAGCCCAGCAACTTAGCAATTGAATAGATCGATCGCAGCAGCCAGAAAGCCAGCGGAGGTTGACCGATCAGCCATCTAGCCGTCTGCCACCGCGCCCGTCGGTGACCTACCTTGACGCCTTCTGGGGCTAACAACACCAAACCCCGAACTCGATCGGGATATTTGACCGCGTAGCCCGCGGCTACCCAGCCACCGACAGAGTGACCGATTAAATAAACCTGTCGCAGCTTTAAAGTATCGAGGTATTGGGCGAGACATTCTACTTCCAGGTCGATCGAATAATGAACGTTCGGGCGTTCCGAGTCGCCAAAACCCAGCAAATCCGGTGCGAAGCATTGGTAGTAGGGGCTCAAATGTTCGATCGTCCCCAGCCACTGACTGCTGTCATCCCAAGAACCGTGCAAAAATACTAAATTCGGGCCTTGACCGGTTTCGCGCCAGAAGATTTGCCCTACAGAGAGTTTGACCCGAGAATTTCGCAGCGGTGAGTACATCCGGTTAAATATTCAGCAATAAAAAGATGATTAATTTAATGTTCAGAGATTATAAATTAAAGTATGAGAACATTAAAAATTAATTTTAAACCGATCGCCACCAACTTCTGGCGACGAGGTAATTCCCGACTCTGCTTAAATAAGGATGTGCCGATTTACGCCAAAGTAGTCAGCCCTTGAAAATAGTCCTGCAAGTGCTGGTCGTTATCGTGGCTGAGCGAACCCAGGGGCAGCGATGCCGGCAAAAAAGCCTCTACCTCGCTGACTTCCAGCGTATCCTGAACTTGCATCTTTCCCTGCACCTCTGCTGCCACCACGATACAAATCGAGTGCAAGCGAGGGTCTCGATCTGCTGCCGAATAAACGCCCACCAGGCGGCGGATGTTGACTAAATCGAGTCCTGTTTCCTCCGCTAATTCCCGCCGCACTGTCGCGGGGACATCCTCTCCCCAATCCACCATACCTCCCGGCAGTGCCCAGCGACCGTTGTCGCGGCGGCGAATTAGCACAATTCGCCCGTCAGGCAATATCGGAATCACGGCAGTACCTGTGATGGGATGTCGAAAAATCAGCCCCAGGACAGTTTGTCCAATTTGCCACAATCGCCGCATAAACTCAAAAGCTTGTTTGGGGAAAAATAATTTCAGGTTTCCGAGCGCTCGAACTCAAAAGTAATTTTCGATCGAGTCTAGAGGTCTGGCAAGTCTGCCCAAATCTGGGCCGCTTGAGTTTTTGGTTTGACTTTCCGATAAACCTTTTCAATCCTACCACCAGGGTCGATCGCTCGAGTGCGATCGCGCAATTCCCATAAATTGTTTTCCCATAAATTTTTTGAATCCGCAACCGCCGCTGTTGGCTTTCGGGACTTAGGCCTTTGAGCATCACAGCCTGCGGTATTTGTCAACAGTCGATCGGCATATTCCCGAAGATGGAGGAAAACACGGCGTCCCCAGGAATGTCCACCCTTCCCGCTGTCACAAGGGACGAAGAGTCAAGAGCGTTCTTTTTGATCCGTCCTGTGCCGGGTGTGGTATGATCGTCATCGGTCTAAAATTGAGTATAACTAGACAACGTAAAAACTTAACTCAATTAGTTGAGTGCGTAGTCACACCGATAGGTGTTGCGGTTTAGGAAAGCTAAATTTGAAGAAAACCTAACTACATAAGAACCGATCGACTGCGGTAGGGCATACCGGAATTCGCGTTTGGGGAGAAGACACCTCTACTTTGGCGCTCAGAAATTCTGTCCCAAGCAAGTGACTTCGCCCGAGCAAGAATGTCAGCAACCAAGAGTGCCCAGAATGTCAATATTAAGAATCCCCGGGCGTGAAAGCCCGGGGAGTGTCCATGTTTATTAGTGAGGTCATAATGGCTAAGCGCCGCAATCTCAAGAAAGAGAAGGCACAACGAAATCAAGCATACGCTCGCAAGTTTCGCAAGCGGAGAAATCAAGATATGTTCTCCAACAAGAGAAGACGATTTGACGGCGGCAACGGCGGCGGTATGGGCGCCATGAGCGGCGGCGGCAGGGACAAAGACATGGCTGCTGCTGAAGATTAATCGAGTACGGCTATCTGCCGAACAAAGAACCAGAGTGAACAACACGATCGTTCTTTCCCAGAGATAGCCAGCCTGAATTTGTGCCAGAATTCAACGATGTTTAAGCGATGCGATCGCGCGCAGCGATAAGTGATTTTTTCACTTGTTCAAACCCGGTACCCCCGTAACTATTGCGAGCTGCCACCACTTGCTGAGGCGCGATCGCGCTGTAAATGTCTGTATCAAAGGCTGGGTGCAAATCTTTCCACTCTTGGATTGTCAAATCTTTGAGCAGTTTGCCCCCCGAAAGGCAGGTTTTGACGACTTTGCCCACGAGGTTGTAAGCTTCCCGGAAGGGAACGCCTTTAGCGGCCAAATAGTCGGCTACGTCTGTAGCATTAGAAAAGTCTTCTGCAACGGCTGCTGCAAGGCGATCGCCGTTAAACGCGATTCCTTCCCGCAGCAAAATCGTCATTGCTTCCAAGCAACCTTGTACTGTTTTCACGCTATCAAACAAAGCTTCTTTATCTTCTTGCAAATCCTTGTTGTAGGCCAAAGGCAGTCCCTTCATGACTGCGAGCAAGGCTTGCAAATGACCGAATACCCGCCCCGCCTTGCCCCGCACCAACTCCGGCACGTCGGGATTTTTTTTCTGTGGCATGATGCTAGAACCCGTAGCGCAGCTATCTTTGAGCGTAATAAATCCAAATTCGTGAGAGGACCACAAAATCATTTCTTCTGACAAGCGGCTCAAGTGTACCATAATCAAGCTGCTGGCGGCTAGAAATTCGATCGCAAAATCTCGATCGCTGACTCCATCTAAGCTATTAGCATAAACCTTGTCAAATTGCAAGAGTTCTGCCGTATAATGCCGGTCGATCCCGAAAGTCGTTCCCGCGAGCGCGCCACAACCCAAAGGCGAAACATTCACCCGTTTGGAGACATCGCCGAGGCGTTCCCAATCGCGATCGGCCATTTCAAAATAAGCTAACAGGTAATGGGCCAGACTGAGCGGCTGAGCGCGCTGCAAGTGCGTGTAACCCGGGATTAAAGTTTCGACATTGCACTCGGCAATCTCCAGCAAAACCTCTTGAAATTCCCGCAATTGCTCGCGAATTTCACAGATGCGATCGCGCAAATACAAGCGAGTATCGGTACCGGCTTGATCGTTGCGCGATCGGGCAGTGTGCAGCTTTTTGCCTGCATCCCCCACAATATCTGTGAGCCGCTTCTCTACAGCAAAGTGAACGTCTTCGGCATCAACTCCCGGAACAAAAAGACCTTGGCGGTATTCGCGGCGGATCTGTTCCAAACCATTGACTAATTGTTCGCCTTCTGCTGCGGAAATAATCCCGGTTTTTGCCAGCATTTTAGCGTGAGCGACAGAACCGGTCAAGTCGTACTCAATCAGTTCTATGTCGAAGCCAATACTAGCATTAAATCGGGCGATCGCCGGGTGCAGCGCCGATTCAAATCTTTGACTCCAAGTTTTTTGTTGTGTTGTCATTGCTGAAGCTAAAACTAGATTATATGTCTTTTCCCGAAGTCTCTAAAAACCGTTTTTTAGTAAGGAATGCAAGTTCTAGCTCCGTTTTGGAGTAACGAACGCAAGTCCTAGCTTTGGGGAGCATCCCATTTTTGCCTTCATCTCATTTCTGGTGGTATCAGAATCATATATTTTGACGGCGCGAGCGCCAAGTAAAAAACGCTTTTTACCAAATTTGGGATGCTCCCTGACTCCGGTTTGTCGCGAGGAATGCAAGTCCCAGCTCCCAAATGCGGCAACAAAGGACTTGCATTCCTGACTGCAAACTTTTTATACCTGTATTGACAATAAAAAACTGAAGTCTTGACTACAAAAGTTTGAAAATTGTACTGCATCAGAAAAAACTGAAGTCTTGACTGCGAACTTCTTAAATTTTTTCCTGATGCCGTTTCAACAATAAATCTAAGGCATAATCCCTTTAATGAACCAGCCGACCATTACACCTACAAAAAAAGCTCCTATTTGACCTGTCGAAACAAAATTGTTCCACGCTTTCTGGAAATTCACAACAATATCGTAGGTTTGACCCAAAAGCACCGTCGAACTCCAATGAGATTTCAAAACTAACACGTGAGCAACATCGTTCCAATTAATCGAGTTGGTCAATCCAGCGGTAATTTCCGGCATTAAATTAAGTATCATGGTGATTTTCTCCTGCGGTCGGTGCTACTCTTAGTACAACCAATGTCATGTCATCTTCATTGCGGTTGCCGATGCCGATAAACTGGTGAACGCGATCGAACAAATAATCCAAAATTTCTTCAGACTGCCGATAATTTTGACAGGCCCACTGAAAAGCCGAGAGCAAATTATCCTCATCAAACCGATCGCCCCTTTGATTGGCAGCATCGGTAAATCCGTCCGTGTAATAAATAATAGTATCTCCTCGCTGCAATTGCACTTGCGCTTCTTGGTAGTGCGAATCCGCATCCAGCCCAATTAACATCCCCTCCAAAGTATCGAGTCGCAGAACCGAATTAGTTGCAGCTTGCCACAGCAAAGGCGGGTGATGAGCAGCATTGCTGTAAGACAAAACGCGAGTTTTCGGGTCGTACTCCGAATAAAAAAGAGTTACAAAACGGTGGGAATTTTCCAAATCCGCGTGCATTACCCGGTTTAAATGCTGCAAAATTCTCGCAGGCGAGTGGCGGTTCAACACCTCCGCCCGCAGCATACCCCGAGTCATCGTCATCAACAAACCAGCCGGTACTCCTTTGCCCATCACGTCGCCGATCACAATGCTCCAGCGGCCCTTGTCGATTTTTGACTTAAGATTTTTCATCAGGGATGGGGGGTGTTCCCCCTCATCTTCCTTGCCGATCGGGTCATAGTCAGCGGGAATAAAATCATAATAATCTCCGCCGACCCTGCTAGCAGTTTGGCAGCGGGCGGCCACGTCAAGACCGGGAATTTTCGGACAACTGCGGGGTTGCAGCCGCAATTGAATTTCCGCCCCGATTTCTAACTCTCTGTCTAAACGTTCTTTTTCCGCCAACTTAACAGTAAGTTCATCTTTGCAAATTGCCACAGCCGTTTGATCCGCCACCAGCCGAACTAATTTCTGTCGGCTTTGAGTCCACAGATTCGGATCGCTGCTAAAAACATAAAGCCGTCCGCGTTCCAAATTTTTGACTAAAATTGGCGCTCCAAACAAATGAACATCCGGGCCCAAATACCGGCTTACTTGCAAGTCAAGACTAGAGGTTTGCTCGGAGGTTTCGGAAAACGATTCACCAGCAGATTCGCGCGCACCTGCTGTAGCTTGCCTGGTAGCTATTTCCAGCGCTTTTCGCATATCTTGACACTGCCGCCCCTCCTGACAGTGCAACTGCTGGAACCTGACTTGACCGTTGGGTTTGAACAGCACTAAAGCTCCCCCGTCGGCGTCGGTAATCCGAGTGGCCACCAAAGGCACCAACTCCAAAAATTGGTTGAGATTGTTAAAACTGCGCAGGGCAAACGAGAGCGAACCCAGCATATCTTGAACGTTGTGCTGGTATCGGTGCAAGCGCGCCACCAGTTCTTTGAGGGCAAATACTGGCGTCGCGTCGGTGGAATTGCGACCGGGAGGGCGGTCAGCAGGTTGAGGTGAGGGGCGAGGCAAAGGCACAGCAGTCATTTTAGATTTGTGATTTTCGATCTTAGAAGGAAGTTCGGCAACGGATTTTGTAACGGATTTAACGGATGTCAGAGAAATGGAAGTCGGAAGAAGGAAGTTCGGCAGCGGATTTTGTAACGGATTTAACGGATGTCAATCCGATGGAAGTCGGAAGAAGGCAGAAGGAAAAAGGCAGAAGGAAGAAGGCAGAAGGAAGAAGGAAGAAAGAGTAACAGCAATGGTTTGAGCGAGTAAGAATGCGATGCACTCAAAGCGAGCGTCGAATTGTCCTCACCGTCTTTGAAGATTGCAGCTCTCGAAAGAAGAGGATTGATTGAAGACTTACAGACCGATCGAGCAGAAACCCGGTTTTTTTTTCAGCTTAGTAGTTGGATGCGATACTAGTTTGACGCCCGAGGATTGGAGAGTTTGAAGCTCTGTATCCGCCTCCAAAAATCGTGACGGCTACAGATACCTCATTCATCTAAAATCGAAAATCTAAAATCTAAAATCGAGCAGGGCTTCGACAAATTCATAACTAGAAAACGGGCGCAAATCTTCGATGCTTTCCCCGACTCCAATAAACCGGATTGGCAGACCGAGCTGCTGCACCACTGCTAGGGCAACACCACCTTTAGCAGAACCGTCGAGTTTTGTCAATACTACTCCGCTTAATTTTGCTGATTCTGCGAACACTTCTGCCTGTCGCAAACCATTTTGACCGAGTGTGGCGTCCAAGACCAGTAGAGATTCTACGGTAGCGCCGGGGGCCTTCTTATCGACAATGCGACGGATTTTACTTAATTCGTCCATCAGATTTTTTTTGTTTTGCAGGCGGCCTGCGGTGTCTACGATCAGCAGTTCTGTGCCTCGGGCGGTGGCGGCGGCGATCGCGTCAAACACGACAGCAGCCGGATCGGTATTTTTGCCGGGGTTGGCAATAATTTCCACGCCGCTGCGGGAACCCCAAACTTTCACTTGTTCGACGGCGGCGGCGCGGAAAGTGTCGGCGGCGGCAATTAAGGTTTTGTAGCCGGATTTTTGCGCAATGTGGGCCAGTTTGCCGATCGTCGTAGTTTTGCCCGCACCGTTGACTCCGACAATTAACCAGATGTTAAAAGTGTCTTTTTCCGGGGCAAATGTCAGGCTGTAGGCGGGATTGCCGGCGGCGGTTGCGGCTGTCGGAGCGTCGAGAACGTCGCGCAGGATGGTTTTCAGGTAGGCTAGAGCCTGTTCTGGCGGCAAGACTTCTTGTTTGAGTCTTTCTTGGAGGCGGTTGATAATGATGTCGGTGGCTGCGACTCCGACATCGGCTTGCAGCAGCAAAGTCTCAATTTCGGCTACCGCGTCTTGATTGAGCGGGCCTTGACCGACGATCGCCTTTAGTCGGTTAATTAAGCTGCGGCGCGTTCTTTCTAAGCCTTTCCGCAGTTTTTGCAGCCAAGTGATTTCCTCGACGGATACTTGGTCTGGCCGGCGGCCTTGACTGGCTAAGATTTCTGATGACCACAGGAAGCCTTCGTCAAAGGCGAAACCGGGAATTTCTTCGATAATTGCGGCTCTCTCGGCTGCTGCTGCAATTACTTCTGGTTCTTCAATGGCCGTTTCTTTGAGGCGTTCGATGCGTTCGAGCCGATCGGCCCCAGGTCTTGCCCAAAACGGCAGGGAGTCCGCTGCTTCACTGCTTGATCCGGTCTCTACAACCTCTGCTGCTGGTTCGGCAATTTCTATATTTTCTGCTGTAACTTCTAATTGTCGATCGACCGGCGCAGTATCGACCGCCACTACCATTGGTTGCAGAGGTTCGGGAATTTCTACTGGGATGGCTGCATCTAGTTCTAGCGTTTCCGTAGTTTCAACCTCTGAAACTCCTGCAACCTCTGGAACTTCTGCAACAGTTAGCGCTGTCGGTGCCGGTGCGAGTTCGATCGTACTGCTGGCTTCAATAGCGACCTCTAAAGCAACTTCTGTTTCGGTAGCCGGAACAGAAGTCTCTGCTATCTGAGCAACTTCTGCTTCCGGTTTTTGCTGTTTTTGAATATTTTTGTAAGCCGCTTTTGCCCAATTGAGATAATCTTCGGCTACACCGTCCGAGTTTTGGTCTGCGGCGGCATCTGTTGAAGGCTCAACCGGTGCGGATTTTGCCGGTTCCTGGGGTGGCTGTTCGGGTGTTTCTTTTTCCGAAGATTCGCTTTCGCTGTACTGGCGACGAAACCAATTAAATACCATAGTTCATGGGGAATAGAGAATAGTTATTAGTCATTAGTCCTCAGTCCTTAGTTTAGAGCGGATTGCGGATTACCAATCACTAATGACCGATGACTGCTGACTAATGACTACTGACTACTGACTACTGACTAATGACTACTGAGTGACAACTTCTGCGTTAATTTTCTCGACTACTCGGCGGAGGACTCCGTTGATGAAGCGATGTCCTTCGTCGCCACTGTAGCGTTTTGCGAGTTGGACGGCTTCGCTGACGCTGACTTGTTCGGCTAAGCCGAGATACAGGATTTCGGCGATCGCAATTCTCATGATATCTCGATCGATCCTGGCCAACCGTTCTATTTGCCAGTCTACAAGGGCGTCGGAGAGCAATTCGTCAATTTGAGGGCGGTTGGCGCTGACTTTCGTCAGGATTTGCAAAGCGTAGGTGCGGACATCTTGCTGGTTGGCTAGCTGGATCAGTTCTGGAAACTCCATTGCCGAACCGAGACGGTTGATGGCGGTTTGGGTGAGTTCGACTGCTTCCCGCACCATTGTTCTAGCACTTTGGATATCGGCGGCGCGGATTTCGCTAGAGAGCAGTTTGTCGCTACCCCGCTGCACCTCGGAGGCTGCTGCTTCTAGGGATTCTTGAACTTCTGCTGTCAGGGTGCGGATGGCGGCGAGGAGGACATCTTGCAGTTTCTTAGCTTCTAAGAGTTCTGGATTCGCCGGCAGTTGGCTGATGCCGAGGAGTGCGAGTTCGCGTGCTGTTTCGCGGGCTTTTTTCATAATTTTTAGATAGAAATTGGGAATTTAGGAATTTAGGAATTGTTGAGATTGCTAGGCGCTCTTTGAGAGCATAGACTTGGACTTTAGCAGAAAAACTCACCCTCTCATACCAAATCCGGTAGCATCGGAATGATTAAACCGCGAAGACGCCAAGAGCGCGAAGTTAGAACTGCATCTTCTTCTTTCTCTTCCTTCGCGTCCTTAGCGCCTTCGCGGTTCATTTAATATTACGACCTATTAGTTATCATTCCAATGCAACCGGATTTGATATCACTCGCACTCCTCGGCGGGCGAGAAACCCGGTTTCTTCATAGATACTTCGCTGTCTAACCCAAGATTTATTAGGATAAACCGGGTTTCCGAGTGGTTCAATCTTCTTCGACTGGGACAGGCTGGTATCTTGATTCGGATACCAAAGGTTCGAGGGTTTTGCCGGGGGGCTTGTCGCCCGCGACTGCAATTGAGTTGCTGGGGTTGACGATGCCGCCGGAGATGATGACTTTAAAGGCATCTTCGATCGACATTGACAAATTCACTAGATCTGCCTCTGGGACTATAGCGTACCATCCGGTGGTGGGGTTGGGAGTGGTGGGGATGAAAATGCCGATCGGGCTTTCCCCGGAAAGATAAGGCGGAATATCGTTATTCTCGATCGTACCGGTCACAAAGGCCAAAGTCCAGATTCCCCGGCGCGGATACTCTACCAAAACCACCCGGCGAAACTTGTCATTGGACTTGAGGATGGTTCCCAGCAGTTGTTTCAGGGTTTTGTAAACCGAACCCGCCAGGGGTATCGCCTGCAGCAGGCGTTCGCCAAAATCTAGCAACCACCTCCCAAATATATTGCGGGCCATCAAACCGATAATTGTAATGCTCAGCAGGGGTACAGCCAGCCCTACTAAGAGATTCAGCAGATTCACCAAAATCGGGTTGAGTCCGTCAAAAGGGTTGATCTGCTTGGGAATTTTGGTGAGAAAATTGATGACCCAACTAGCGACGGTAATTGTCAGCCAGATGGTGGTAGCCAAAGGTATCACTACCAGCAGACCTGCGATCAGGTCGTTTTTTAAGTCTTGTTTGATGCGTTGGAGCACGGCGGGTCAAATCTCCTCGTAACTGGTTGCAAAGAAACTGAATAAACCTGAGACTAAAGCAACTGCACGGGCTTTACTAGAAGTTACTGCAGACGATCGGATCGTCGTTTATTTGGTTAAACGCTACCCTGTTCTCAGCTCAAAAGTGAGGGGCGGGCGGTGCTGTACCTATATTTTAAAGAATTATTGCCTGTTGGCGCTTGCTTTTAATATATGCCGACTGCGGAACAGCTCACCAATATTGTATATTTTAAGACAATTTGGCTGGGACTTCACCAACAAGGTCGTAGCGTTGAGCCTGCGGTAGTCTGGGTGTTAAACTGTAGAGGGTTTTTGGGCCGATCGAAGCAACAGATTGATTTTTTGGTGGGACGCTTGCTAAAACCTGCGGCGATCGTACTTCGATCGCGCCCGAACCGCTGGGAAAATCATTTTTTTCTTGAACAATCCGAAAAAGCTGCGATCGGCAAAGGTGACTGATTTTCGGTTGAATTTTGGTAAAATTTCAGGTAATTTTTAGACTGTTTGACTGGAAAAACCGTAAAATTCAGTCAAATTTATTTCCAGTGGCGATCGCAAAAATTAATAGCTGATGTTGAATACAACAAAAGTGTTTGAAAAAAATCCTCTTCACGGAAACGTTGCAGGTGTTTTCCTGCAAATACCAGACTTATTTGTGAGTAAGTTCGCTTCAATCGGAAATTGCCGTCGGCGATATCAATGGTTTATTCTATCCCAGCTACGCTTTGACTCAAAAACCAAATTTGGCGGCTGCCGCTCTCCTAACCTGTTATTTTGGGTGCAAACCGAGTTTTTGTGCGTCTTGGACTCGCGCATTTAAATTGTCTGTCCCGGTCGAAAACCCGGTTTTTCTAAGAAACCGCGTTTCTGAATTAAAGTTATTTCGCAAAGCTCTATCTTGAGATAGATGCCTCTGGAGCTTTCCCTTTGATAAACAAACATTGCAGGATGCAAAGGTCGCCGACATCGCGATTTCTGTGTTAATGCCGAAAGCCAACAACGCCAGATTTTGACTCTTAACCGGGTTTTAGTGCTTCCCAGACTGAAAAAGATAGTTTTTGCGATTGGAAGTCGCGATGGGGCCGCAAACTGGGCATCTGTTACATCAGCAAGCAGTGCAATTTTTTATCTTTTCTTTAGATGGGCGATCGGAATTGAGTCAATAATAGAACTATTCAAGGAATTTTGATTCAAAATTTAAGTAAAACATATTTAGGAATTTTTGTGAAAACGCTTAATATTCTGTTAGTAGAAGACAGCCCCCTGGATGCCGAACTGATAGAGGCTTATCTAGTTGATGGGGGTCTGGAATTTTCTTTGCTGTGCGTGGAAAATCGGGAAGATTTTGTGGCCGCGCTGGAAAAACACTGCTTTGACATTATTTTGGCAGATTATATGCTGCCTTGTTTTAACGGGATAGCGGCGCTCACGATCGCCCGCGCTACTTGTCCGGGAGTGCCGTTTATCTTTGTATCGGCTACTTTGGGCGAGGAAGTGGCGATCGAAACTCTCAAAAGCGGCGCTACTGATTACGTTCTCAAACGCCGTTTGACGCGCCTGGTGCCGTCAATTCAGCGGGCGCTGCGGGAAGTTCAAGAACGGCTTGACCGCAAGCTGGCCGAAGCGCAGCGACACGAGAGCGAAGCGAGATTTCGGATGATGGCAGATACCGCGCCGGTGATGATTTGGATGTCGGACGCCGATCGGCTTGGCGATTACTTTAACAAAGTTTGGCTGGAGTTTACCGGTCGAACATTGGCGCAAGAAATGGGCAAGGGTTGGATGGAAAGCTTGCACCCCGATGACTTGCCAGAATGTCTCGATATTTACCGCACGGCTTTTGACACCCGCAGCGAGTACCGCATGGAATACCGCCTGAGACGCTCTGACGGCGAGTACCGCTGGGTTTTGGGTACGGGCGTACCCCGGTACAGGCCCGATCGCACTTTTGCCGGTTACATCGGTTCTTGCATCGATATCAGCGATCGAAAACTGGCAGAACAAGAACGGGCTGCCGCTTTGTCGCGCGAACAAGCCGCTCGCAAGCAAGCAGAAGAAACAGCTCGATCGCTGCGATCGGCAAACGATCGAATTACTAACATTCTCGAAAGCATTACCGATGCTTTTATCGCTGTCGATGCAAAGTGGAACTTCACCTATGTCAACCGCAAAACTATTGAGCTTTTAGGCAAGCCAGAAGCCGAATTGATCGGTAAAAATGTTGGGGATATATTTCCCTGGATTGTCGATTTACCGTCTTACAAAATGGCGGTCACTGCATTAACAGAAAAGGTAATGGTCGAGTATGAAGAATTTGTGCCGTTATGGAACAAATGGTTGAAGGTGCGTTTTTATCCTTCCGATGCCGGTTTGTCGGCTTACATCCAAGACGTTAGCGATCGCAAGCAAGCAGAACTGGCGCTCAAAGCTAGCGAAGAAAAGCTGAGAATGCTAGCAGAATCTAACTTGATCGGAATTCTCTTCAGCGATGTTGACGGCGGCATCAGCGAGGCTAACGACGAATTTTTGCGGATGGTTGGCTGCACGCGGGAACAGTTGGAGCGCGGGGAACTTCGCTGGATAGATATTACACCGTTGGAGTACCTACCGCTGGACGAGAACCGGATTGCAGAGGCACAAGCAAAGGGCGTTTGCACTCCCTACGAAAAGGAATACTTGCGGCCAGACGGCAGCCGGATTCCGGTGCTGATCGGATATGTTTTGCTGGGCGAAAAGCGGCAAGAAGCTGTGGCTTTTGTGCTCGATTTGACGGTGCGCAAGCAGTTGGAAAGACAACTGCACGATCGAGCTGAAGAATTGGCGCGGGCGAACCGGATTAAAGACGAATTTCTGGGAACTTTGTCCCACGAATTGCGGACGCCGCTGAATGCGATGCTGGGATGGGCCCAACTGCTCCGCAACCGCAAGTTTGACGAAAAAACGACTGTTCGGGCTCTGGAAACGATCGACCGCAATACGCGATCCTTGGCAACTCTGATCGAAGATTTGTTGGACGTGTCGCAGATTATTAGCGGCCAACTGTCGCTGAATCTGCGGTGGATGGATTTGATTTCGACTGTGGAAGCTGCGATAGATACTCTCGCGCCCGCGATTGCGGCCAAAAATATTGAAATTGTGACGGAATTCGACGAAACTGCGGGGCGGATTTTTGGGGATTCGGGCCGCTTGCAGCAGGTGGCGTGGAATTTGCTGTCGAATGCGGTTAAGTTTACTCCCGACGGGGGACAGGTGAGGGTGGCGCTGCGGAAACTGGAGGGAACTCTTGCTTCCCACTCCGCCTGCTGCGAACATTTGTCGCCTATTGTGGAAATTGAAGTCAGCGACACGGGACAAGGAATTGCCAGAGAGTTTTTGCCGCACGTTTTCGAGCGGTTCAGCCAAGCTGACAGTTCTACAACCCGATCGTACAACGGATTGGGTTTGGGTTTGGCCCTCGTGCGCCATTTTGTAGAAATGCACGGGGGGACGGTGGAAGCGGAATCGGCCGGAAAGGGACAGGGAGCGAGGTTTTTCGTGAGATTGCCAATCAAACAGCATCGCGGCGACTGCGACTTTTCTGTTTCCGGGCCCTCCTGAAAGCAGTTTGAGGCAGCAGGGCGATGTAACGATTTGAGATTTGAGATTGACTTGGCGGGGACGGATTGCTTAATTGCAAATCTATTTTATGACATTCGGGCGATCGTCGAATGCAACCGAAAAACGTTGTTTTAGTGGGTTTGCCTGGTTGGCCATCTTGTTTTTATTTGCATCATATCAAATCCGGTAGCATCGGAATTATTAATATTACCGAAATCAGGACACGGCA
>JAUBOG010000349.1:0-7280 GCA_036700105.1 Microcoleus occultus BM001215583 | reverse complement strand
TGCGCACCGGTGCGCAGTGCGCACCCTACGTTTGCTACGTTTAAGTGTTTCGCAGTCTAGGTTTGCGGGTAATAATCCTGAATTGCTTTTACTTCCATCGGGTGGGATTTGAGCGATCGAATTCCCGCAGCAGTCGCCTTCGCACCGGCTATTGTGGTAATAATCGGGATTTTGTAAGTCAAAGCCGTGCGGCGAATAAAGATGCCGTCGGCGCGGGATTCTTCACCGGAAGGCGTGGTAATAATTAGTTGAATTTTCTCGTTTTTGATCGAATCCAACAAATTCGGCCGGCCTTCATGGAGTTTTAACACCAAATCTACGTCTAAACCTTGCTCTTGCAAAACTTTGCGGGTGCCGTGGGTTGCTACTACTTTGAAACCCAATTCCAAGAATTCCTTGACAACGGGTACAACTGCTAGTTTATCCCGATCGCGCATCGAAACCAAAACTGTTCCCGACAGCGGCATTACTTGTCCCGCGCCGAGTTGAGCTTTAGCAAATGCTTTGCCGAAATCTGTGTCAATCCCCATGACTTCGCCAGTCGATCGCATTTCCGGCCCCAACAAAGTATCAGTCCCCGGAAACTTAGCAAACGGTAGCACGGCTTCTTTCACAGAAACGTGAATCGGTACAATTTCTTTGGTAAAACCCAAAGCTGCTAGAGTTTGGCCGGACATTACCCGCGACGCGATTTTTGCTAGGGGAACTCCGATCGCCTTGGAGACAAAAGGTACTGTTCGAGAAGCGCGCGGGTTAGCTTCCAAAATGAAAACTTCGTTTCCTTGGACGGCAAATTGAATGTTCATCAACCCGATCACTTTCAGGGATTTTGCTAATTCTATCGTCTGGCGGCGGATTGTGACCAAAGCTGCGTCAGAAAGCGTTTGGTAAGGGATAGAACAAGCGGAGTCGCCGGAGTGAATTCCAGCTTCCTCGATGTGTTCCATAATGCCACCGATGGTGACATTTCCTTCTGCATCGGCGATCGCATCTACATCGACCTCGATCGCATTTTCTAAGAACTTGTCAATCAAAATCGGGTGTTCCGGTTCTACCAGTACGGCGTAGGTCATGTAACGTTCCAATTCAGCATCGGAATAAACAATTTCCATACCGCGCCCGCCCAACACGTAACTCGGCCGCACCACCACCGGATAACCGATGCGCTGAGCTACTATTAAAGAATCCTCAAAACTCCGCGCCAAACCGTTAGCAGCTTGCTGAATGTTCAACTCCCGCAGAATTTTTTCAAATCTTTCTCGGTCTTCAGCAGTATCAATTGAATCCGGCGAAGTTCCCCAGATTTTTGTTTGTACGTCGGGATGATTTTCGAGAGCCTTTTGCAAAGGAAGTGCCAATTTTAGCGGGGTTTGCCCGCCAAATTGAATGATTACTCCCTCGGGATTTTCCGCCTCGATGATGTTGAGAACATCTTCTTTGGTTAGCGGTTCAAAATACAGGCGATCGCTCGTATCGTAATCTGTCGAAACCGTCTCCGGATTCGAGTTGACCATAATTGTTTCAAACCCGTCTGCTCCCAGGGAATAGGAAGCGTGACAGCAGCAGTAATCAAACTCGATCCCCTGTCCGATCCGGTTCGGGCCGCCGCCGAGAATCATCACTTTTCGCTTAGTAGAAGGCAAAACTTCCGACTCCGGCGCCAGACTGTGACCGACTGGCGAAATCTTCTTTTCTTCATCGCCCAATTCCCAAATTGCCGCTCCCGCTTCGTAGGTGGAATAGTAATAAGGTGTAAACGCTTCAAACTCGGCGGCGCAGGTATCGACTGTTTTGTAAATCGGGATGACGCCTAACTGTTTGCGGTAAGCGCGGACTTCATCTTCCGATGTTTTGGTGGCGTAAGCAATTTGGCGATCGCTAAATCCCAACTGCTTGACTTCAAACATTGTCTCTTTTGTCAACTGCTTGAGCGCAGTCCGTTTCAAGAATTTCTCGGCTTCGAGCAATTCCTGCATTTTATCCAAAAACCAGGGGTCGATTGCTGTGAGCTCGAAGACTTCTTCTACCGACATTCCCATCATCATCGCGTGGCGGACTGTAAAAATGCGATCGGGATTTGGCGTGCGCAATCCGGCGCGAATTTGTTCCAAACTCGGCAACTTTTCCGGTTTGTCGCACCCGAAACCCGCGCGGCCTGTTTCCAATCCCCGCAGCGCTTTTTGGAACGATTCGTTGAAGCTGCGTCCGATCGCCATTACCTCTCCAACTGACTTCATTTGCGTTGTCAGAGTCGGTTCCGAACCGGGGAATTTTTCAAAGGCAAATCGCGGAATCTTCGTCACCACATAGTCAATTGTCGGCTCAAAAGACGCCGGAGTTTTCTTGGTGATATCGTTAGAAATTTCGTCTAGAGTGTAACCTACTGCTAATTTTGCCGCCATTTTGGCAATGGGGAAACCGGTTGCTTTCGAGGCTAAGGCGGAGGAACGGGAAACCCGGGGATTCATTTCAATGACGATGAAATCTCCGTTAACTGGATTCACCGCGAATTGAATGTTAGAACCGCCTGTTTCAACTCCGATTTCGCGGATAATTTTAATCGAAGCATCCCGCAATCGCTGATATTCTTTGTCTGTGAGAGTTTGCGCCGGCGCGACGGTGATCGAATCGCCGGTGTGGACGCCCATCGGGTCGAGATTCTCGATCGAGCAAATAATCACTACATTATCTGCCAAATCCCGCATCACTTCCAGTTCGTACTCTTTCCAACCGATCAAAGATTGTTCGATCAAAATTTGCGATACGGGACTCGCATCAACGCCGCCTTGGGCCATTTCTTCAAACTCTTCTTGATTGTAAGAAATGCCGCCTCCCGTACCGCCCATTGTAAAAGCAGGACGGATAATTAACGGATAACTGCCGATTTGGTGGCCGATTGCTTTGGCTTCGTCGAGATTGTTAGCAATTCCCGAAGGGCAGACAGCTACCCCAATTCGCGCCATCGCTTCCTTAAATAGCAGTCGGTCTTCTGCCATTTCAATTGCCGGCAATTTAGCGCCGATCAATTCGACATTGTACTTTTCCAAAACGCCGTTTTTAGCAACTGCAACTGCTAAATTGAGCGCCGTTTGACCGCCCATTGTCGGCAAAATTGCTTGAGGTCTTTCTTTAGCGATGATTTGTTCGAGGATGGCCGGCGTTAGAGGTTCGATGTAAATGCGATCGGCTGTTTCCGGATCGGTCATAATTGTGGCAGGGTTGGAATTCACCAGCACTACCTCATAGCCTTCTTCTCGCAAAGCTTTGCAAGCTTGCGTCCCCGAATAGTCGAACTCGCAGGCTTGGCCGATCACAATTGGCCCGGAACCGATGAGAAGAATCTTTTTTAAGTCTTGACGGCGGGGCATAGGTTCGTAATTGGTAATTGGACAAGATTAATGATTAACTCGACATTTTGCCCCAATTTCTACAAGTCGGAGGCCCAAGCTCGCAACTTTCGCCGCCAGGGGAACCCCCGCCCCGAAGAGTTCGATCGCAAAACAGTGCAAAATATCATCAAGTCCAAACTATTTTAATTGCTGTTGGTAATATCGTGTTGTATAATACAAATCCGATGGTAAAATGCCGTCAGCTTTGGGGATCTGCTGGATTTAGCCGATGTACAAGGCTTTTGAGTCGATCGCCGCTGCTTCAATCCTCTTCTCTCGACGGAAGAGTTAACTGTCAACTGTCAACTGCGGTGCCCTGAGCGTAGTCGAAGGGTCAACTGTCAACTGATGAACCCCCCTCTCCCCGAATCATACCGCCAACAATCTAGCGCAGTAGGGTGCGTCAGCCAAGAGCGTCCCTCCACAGGCAAAGAAAATAACGCTCCCTGACGCACCCTGCTACTGCTAGCCATCAGTCATATCGTTTCCGGTTGCATCGGAATTATTAACCGAAATTAGGAGACGGCTTGCCCTTTGTCCCTACAATTAATCGGGGTAGGGACAAAGGCCAAGCCGTCTCCTCGCTTATCATTCCGGTGCAGCCGGAATTGATATCATTCCCAATTATTTAATCGAAAATCAAAAATCAAAAACCGTCTTACCTTTGCCGATTTTTCAGATAGCTCTTAACTTTTGCTCTCGGTTCCGTCAACCAGGGTTCCCATCTTTTATACATTACCTTTAGCCTCGAAAGCCAACTTGAATTATTTTTAATTTCGTGCAGTTCGTCCTTAAATGGTGTCTGAGATAGCATCTCCATCCATAATTTATTAGGTCGCGGGCTTTCCCAAGGTTTCGGACTAGATATAAAGTGCATCACTCTAGTTGACGTATCGTCCGTATCGTGGTTGTTCCATTTCTGCTCTAATCGCTTCCACCTTCCGGCTAAAACTGAATTTGACGTTCCCTGATCGCAATCGCACCAAAGGTTTACCCGAGCGTTTTCGAGCATTTTTTCTGAGAGTTTTTGGTCCTCCCAAAGCTTCAGATTGAAAACTAAGAGACCGGCATTAAAATAAGGGTTTTTATCTGCCGGATTGTTCGGATTTCCCCAGACATTGAGCGCTGCTGCTACGGGCATTCCTTCAAAGTCTAAGTTCCACAGCGGCTCTAAGCTCCCCAAAACGATCATGTCGCTGTCGAGCCAAATCAGCCGTTCTTTTGCCTTTGTGTATTTCTCCGGTTCCAATCTCGCGTAAGTGAGCTTAGAACCCGACAAGGACAGCAATCCCCCGTAATTCGGCTTAACTTCTTCCCATTCAATCTCGTATTTGCAGCACTCTTGCAACTTTTTCTTTTGCTGTGTATTTATACCTGTGGATACCACGGTAATGTTGACCGGCAAATTAGGATCTTCAGTAATATTCAGTTCTATGGACTTTAGCAGGGCTGCTATTCCCAAAATGTAATTGTGATCGCCAATAATGGATAGGTTCATTCCAATCATTGAGGAAAGTGTATATAATGACACTACCATATTTTTCCACTCGCATCAAATTCGATCGCAAATTCAGAGAATTTGGCAGCAACCGAGATGCTGCAACGACCCTACCATTTAACGGCGTTGCCGATCGCCCAGCATGAAAAGGCTTCTTTGAACCGCGCAGGCTTTCAGGGCGCTGAGATTTGAGCGTGAATTAATTTGATTCAGAAGTCGGGGATCTGCCGGAATCCCAGCGTCCCCTCCGCAGCGCCCAATTTAACTGTGCGACTGCTCAAAGCTTGCCCGCAGCACCCCCGACTTGGATCTAACAGCCGAATTCCTAAGCTGGATGCTGGTGGCGGCGGATGAGGACGCTCATCGCTCGATCGGGATTTGGGCATCGACTAAGGCGGACTCCCATCCCCGACAGCGGCAAATCCCAGCGCCCACACTGTGTATAGTTTGTAACACTGGTGTGCGGAAACCGAGAACGTTTATCCGTACTGCAATAACTGTGCCAAAATTTTATTGCTGCTCTGGCAGCTTTGGGCTCCGCGCCCGGAGTGCAACAAGAATTTTCGGGCGGCGCGGGCGGGCTCCCCTGCAAGCTTTCGCAACCTATAACTTCACAGCGCAGCCCCAATCGGGATGCGCCGTCAATCTATTTGAGATTTGGGATTTTAGATTTGGGATTAAAGAATTGAAGAATTGGGAATTTTCCCCCTCTCCCCCATCTCCCCATCTCCACCTCTGGCTCAACCCAACCGACTAGATGAGTGAATGTGTCAAGTATCAGGTAAAATATGAAATCGTTCTAAAAGCTTAAAATCAAAAATCTAAAATACACCTATGCCTAGAACTCCCAGCGAATATTCAGTGCACCTGCTGCTTGAAGGCGGCCACCGCGAAGAAATCCGTTTCGCCACGCTGCAAGATTTTCAACTGTGGTACAGCAAAACCCTGGTTCCCAAACAAGATTCGTCAGAATTTCTCAACGTCCCGATCAAAAATATTCAAGGCGAATACATGGTAGTTCGGCCTACCAGCGTTCTCGGAATTAGGGTTGAACCGGTATTTAATTCTAGCATCGATCGATATGATGAATAAGGAAAGTTATCAATTGAGCGGGAAAGATTGGAAATTGAACAAGGTTTTTAGATATCAACTATTGGCGATCGCCTGTTGCGTTTTGGCGATCGCTTTTTCGGTACCTGCAGCGGCAATTCCATCGCTGCAACCAATTAGTCTAAATCAGTTACCAGCGAGTCAAGTGGAGTCGATCGGGCTGGACGCTCAAATCTGGGGTGAAAACGGCAAACCCGGAGACAAAGCATCGCTGCTAAAATCGATCGACCACAGCCTCGGTTATCTCAACTCCCAAGCCGCCGCAAGTGCTTACAGCCGTTATCCGGTAGCAGGAATTACGCGCGATCGAGTCCGGCGTTCCCTCGATCGGTTCCGCCAATTAGCGATCGATTCCACTACACCATCACAACTCCAAGAATCTGTCAAGCAAGAATTTGTGTTTTACAAATCCACAGGCAAAGACGGCAAAGGAACAGTGGCATTTACCGGTTATTTCGAGCCGACTTATGCAGCATCTCGCACGCCTAATTCCGAATTCCGCTATCCCCTGTACCGCGTACCGCCAAACATCGGTTCTTGGCCCAAACCCCACCCTACCAGACTGGATTTAGAAGGCGCAGATGCTTTGCAAGGAAGTAAAGGATTGCTGCGCGGGTTAGAATTAGTTTGGTTGCGCGATCGATTCCAAGCATTTCTCGTTCACGTCCAAGGTTCTGCGAGATTGCAGCTAACAGACGGCAGCACCATGACAGTCGGTTTCGCCGGCAAAACCACTCAGAGTTATACAGGCGTCGGGCGAGAATTAGTGAAAGACGGCAAATTTACTTTAGAACAGCTAACATTACCGAAATTAACCGAATATTTTACCAACTTTCCCGCAGATATGGACAAGTATTTGCCGAAAAATCAAAGCTTTGTATTCTTCCGGGATACTAACGGAGCACCGGCTACAGGAAGCATTGGAGTGCCAGTAACTGCCGAAAGGTCGATCGCCACCGACAAAGCCTTAATGCCGCCCGGTGCACTAGCATTAATCAGCACCAAACTTCCCTACCCAAATGCAGCCGGAAAACTCGAACAAAACGCCGTAAACCGATACGTTTTAGACCAAGATACCGGCGGTGCAATCAAAGGCGCGGGGAGAGTAGACGTATTTATGGGAACCGGGAATTTAGCAGGCGACAGAGCGGGTTATATCAACTCAACTGGAGAACTGTATTATCCGCTATTAAAGTAGATAAAACAATCTCCATCCATCTGCGTGCATCGGGTGCATCCCAATTTTGTAAGGGCGAAGCATTCCGGCAGACAATTTATTAGTT
>JAUBOG010000348.1:0-7294 GCA_036700105.1 Microcoleus occultus BM001215583 | reverse complement strand
TAGGTTGGGTTTTCACTGCGTTTAACCCAACCTACGTATATTATAGTAATCGACCGGACACGATATCATTCATTCTTTTCGCCGCAAGCCATCAGCCAAAAATTCATCATTAATCGTCGATCGCCCGCAGCGACAAACTCATCCCGCGAAATTAGATAACTGGCTATTTCCGACTCGGAAATCAACCCTTGTTTGACCATTTGTAAAATCGGCCCGGAGTCTAGCAAAGGTTCAAACGCTTCTATTCCTATTAGATCGCTGTGGCTGACAACCGCTTCTAAATCGATGCTACCAAACCCAGCTTCTTTGAGAATGCGGCACAGATTTCGCCCTACGCATAAATCGCCGCCCCGCGATGCCATCACCTGCTTGAATTTCTCCCGGACAATTTGAACTGACCAAGGTGGATTTGTCAGCCAAAACAGATCCGCATCGCTATCGATTATCACCAGTTTGCCACCGGGCTTCAAGATGCGGAAGATTTCTCTGGCTGCGGCGACGGGATCGGGGAGGTGGACGAAGAGCAAACGGGCGATCGCAAAATCGAATGTGTTATCATCCAAGCCAGTATCCGCAACCGATGCTTGAATGCGATTTACGCGATCGCCTCCTTTGTCCTGCAAATATTCTACAGCTTTTTCGTGCAGTACCGGGTCGATTTCTACGGCTGTTATTGAACTGTTTGGCAGCAATTCTAACAGTTTTTCGGTGAAAAATCCCGGCCCGCTACCAGCTTCCAAAACATTCATCCCGTCGGTCAAACCGAACCAGTTTAAAGTGCGTGCTTCCTTTTTCCAACTGAGAAGAACTTGAGCTTTTAACCGCTGAATTTCTGTCTCAAGTTCCAGATTGTAGGTGCTGGCTTTATAGGAACCTTCTGCTGTCATAAAATTATCCTTATTTTTGCTTCGACACCTAGATTATAATAATTTAGCAAGTCTAAATCATTTGTAAACCAGATTTTTTTTAAACGAACCGCGAAGGCGCGAAAACCGCGAAGGAAGAGAAGAGAAGAGAAGAGAAGTGTTTTTTTTGACTGATTTAGGCTTGCTATAGATGTGTAACACAACCATCTGAATTGCACTTTGGCGCAATTGTCGCTGCATCTGTCGGCAACCCCATTTGGCGGACAGATGCAGGACGGAATCCAGGAAATGCCTTTATTGTAAGAAGAGGATGGATTAATAAACTAACGATGTTGTGCGGCAACGATTGAACTATGCCCCAGACTTTACCTCAACCGGAAAAACGAACTTTTTTAGTCGTGGACGATCATGCGATGGTTTTAGGCGGTACGCTTAACATTCTGAAGCAAGAGTATGCAGAGGCAGATATTGTGACGGCTTCGACGGCTCAGGAAGCTCTGCGGCAGATGGAGCAACTGCACCCTAATCTAGTAATTGTGGATCTGGTGATGCCAGAGGCGATCGGCGAAACTGCTCAGGCAAATTCAGGGCTGCAACTGCTCAAAACGTTGATGGAGGATTATCCGAGTTTGAATATTGTAGTGCAGAGCGCTCATGTTCGGACTTTGGTTTGGCTGAAACCGTCGATCGACAATCATATGGGCGGATTCACCGTCGTTGATAAAAGTCAGCCGATGAAAGATTTGCTGGCGATGGTTGATTGGGCGCTGCACGAGCGGATTTATACACCCAGAGAAATCCGCAACGGTTTGCAACTGAAACCCGCTTGGATGCAGGTGCTGCAATTGGCTTTTCAAGAGAGCTTGCAGGATACGGCGATCGCCAAACGGATGAATGTTTCTGAACGCACTGTGCAGTGTTACTGGACTAAGATTCGAGATGTGCTAGAAGTGTATCGCGACGATGATAAAAATCTGCGGATTCAAACGGAAGTGCGGGCTAGGGAAGAAGGATTGATCGATTGACAGTTGACTGTTGGCGAACTAATGACTAATAACTAATAACTAATGGTAAGGTGCGTCGCTCTGAGATAGTCTATTTTTTTGAGTAATTCAAGGTGGCGACGCACCCTACGACTAATAACTAATGACTAATAACTAATGACTAATGACTAATGACTACTGACTGTTTGAACAATACCGATGCAACCGGAAACTAGATGAAGCCCGATCGATCGCAAGCAGTGAAAGCAGATATCTCGACTTGGCGGCGCGGATCGCTTCCAGGGTTGATGGTGATTGTCGCTGTGATAATGGCTAGATTGAGCGGTGCGCTTCAGTTTTTGGAGTTGGTGGCGTTCGATCGATTTTTGCTGCTGCGTCCCCCCGAGCCAATGGATGACCGGATTGCGATTGTGGGCATCACTGAAGAAGATATTCAACGCGCTAAAACTTATCCGATTCCCGATCGCGACATTGCCGATTTACTCAAACGGTTGCAGGCTGATCAACCAACTGCGATCGGGTTAGATATTGTCCGCGATATTCCGGTTGAACCGGGCCATGCCGAATTAACATCGGTGTTTCGCAGCAGCAAGAATGCGATCGGAGTGGAAATTGCTTTGCCCGATCGCAGTGGCTTTACCGTCGCGCCGCCTCCTGCGCTACCACCCGAACAGGTTGGCTTTGCAGATAACGTTCCCGATGGAGATGGCTACCAGCGCCGCAGCTTATTGGGCACTCACAATCCCCAGCAGGAATACCGTTATTCGTTCGCGATCGAGTTGGCAAAACGCTATTTAGCAACCCGAAGAATTAAGTTAGGCGATGGAATTCGGGATCGGGAGGCGATGCGATTTGGCAGCATTGAATTGACCAGAGTGCAGCCCAATTCCGGCGGATATGTGGGGGCGGATACAGGTGGCAATCAGATTTTGCTGAATGTTCGCAGCGGGCCAAAGCCGTTTCGGGTGCTTTCTCTGGCGCAAATCAAATCGGGACAAGTCAAGCCGGAGTGGATTCGAGGCAAGATTGTGCTGATTGGGATGATGTCTTTTAGCGTGAAGGATTTGGCAAGTTCAGGTGCGATCGCAGGTATCAATCCCGGACGGATTTACGGAGTGGAAATGCAAGCCCACGAAACCAGCCAGATTATTAGCGCGGTGCTGGAGGGGCGACCTTTGCTTCGGGTTTGGGGGGATGGCTGGGAAACTCTCTGGATTGCGGTCTGGGGACTCTTGGGGATGAGTTTGGGGCGATTTCTGCGATCGCCCTGGAAAATTTTGTTGGGGCTCTTAATCGCCAGTATTAGCCCGATCGCGATATGTTACGGATTAATTCTGTTGGGGTGGTGGGTGCCGATCGTCCCTGTATTGTTCGTGCTGGTGTTGAATGGCACTGGCATGATGGCAGCATTATTTTACCGCCACGAACAGGAACTCCGATTGCGGTTAGAGGAACGTCAATTTGCGATCGAGCAGACCTTTAATGCAATTCACAGCGGGCCTTTACAAACATTGGTGGTGATTTTGAGAAATGCTCAAGAACAAGCCACACCGCCACCATTTCTACCGGATTTGCAACGCCTGAGTCACGAATTGCGAGCTGTTTACGGATCGGTGCAGCGAGATGCGATCGCCGATGAACCGCATTTGCGAATGGGAAGTGCGATCGAATTAGCCCTGCAAGCTCCGCTGCATGAATTGCTCTACAAAGTCTATTCCAACACGATCGAACAAGAACTGCCTTACCTCCAAACAATCAAATTCAAAATAGTGCAGTTCGAGCCCTTGAACACATCGCATCTGCGGTTGGAACACAAGCGAGGACTCTGCCGCTTTCTCGAAGAAGCGCTCTGCAATGTGGGAAAACACGCGATCGAAGCGACTCGTTTGACTGTAATTTGCACTCAAGAGGGCGATCGGCAAGTGATTCGAGTGGCGGATAATGGCAGGGGGAAACTGCCTGATGCAGAACCGGCAATCCAAGATTTAAACGCTAACATTCAACCTTCAGGATTGGGCACGCAGTTAGCAAACAATTTAGCCAAACAATTAGGCGGAACGTTTCGGCGCTACCCAAATCAACCGAGGGGGATGGTGTGCGAATTAACTTGGTCAGCCAAAAGGCGGTGGTTCTGGTGATTGGTTTGACTCACCCTTGTTATTCTTCCTTCTTCCTTCTTCCTTCTTCCCTCTTTCTTCGCGTTCTTCGCGTCTTCGCGGTTCAATCCTCCATATTCTTACTTTGCACCTTCCCGCAACCACGCTTGCGGGCAGTCCTCTATTATGTTTGTGTATTGTCGATTACCGTAGAAAATAGTTACAGAGAGGATTCAGATGATGACTCACGGATTGAAGCGTCGAAACATTTACTCTGTCGGCATTGCGAGTTTAATCCTGAGTGTTTCCTTCTGGATTCCGATCGTAGCGCTGGCAAAATACACTCCTCCTAAAAAGCCTTCTGCGCCGAAAGAAACGGGGACGAATACCACTCGCGGCGGCAGTTGCGAAGCTAATTCAGCGGCGGTATTGACTGCCTTGGTGCCGTTTAGCCACGTGGGACAGACGATTTCCGGGCATCCTACCTTTACTTGGTTTGTACCCGATCGCACTTCTCGTCCTCTGCAATTCCGCCTGTTCAGCTCTACGGGACAACTGCTTTACAAAACCGAGATGGAGAGTCAGCCAGGAATTATGTCGGTTGCTTTGCCTTCAAATCTGCCGCAACTGTCGATCGGGCAATCCTATCAGTGGCAAGTGGTGTTGGTGTGCGATCGCAATGTTCCTTCGAGGAATGTGGTGGCGACGGCAGAAATCCAAGTAGTCGAGGCTGCTGCGCCGTTCCAGGCTCAACTTGCGGCCGCGCAAACTCCCCAACAGCGGATCGACTTGTATGCCCAGGCCGGGCTGTGGTATGACGCGATCGCCGAAGCGCGCAAAGCCCCTGAGACTTCTCAAAATCAAGCCCCTGTCCTGGAATTGCTAGATGCTCTCGCTAGTTCGGAAGCTGAACCTTTGAAAGATTGGAGCGATCGATTGAAGCAAATAAGGGCGATCGAACAACAGCGCCAACTTCCTCAACCGAAACCCTAAAATTATATGAAATCTTTATCGTTAAAACTGCTTAGATCGAGCGATCGAAAAGTGCGATCGGGCTTCCTGTTTCCCCTCGCTTTTTGCCTTTTGTCTGTTGCTTTTTACATTCCTCCGCATTTATCACTCCCGGTTGTTGCTCAAACTACGGATGCTAGTCAAGCAGAGGGCGATCGGCTGTTGCGATATGGCGAGCACCAGTATCAGACTGGTCAATTAAGAGCAGCGCTGAATTCCTGGGAACAGGCACTGCAAATTTATCGCGCCATCAAAAACCGCCAAAGGGAGGCTTTGGCACTGAACAATTTGGGAAAAGCTTACAACTCTCTGGGCAACTCTGCCAAAGCCATTGAGTATTTACAGCAGAGTTTAGCGCTCGCCCGCGAAATTAAAGACCGCGAAGGGGAAGCTTTGGCACTGGGTAATTTGGAAGCTTACAGCCTCCCGGTTGCTGCTCAGGCGATCGAGGTTAGTGAAGCAGAGGGTCATCGGCTAATACAGCAGGGCGACCAACAGCATCAGACTGGCCAATTTTCAGCAGCGCTAAATTCCTGGCAACAGGCACTGCAAATTTTTCGCGCCCTCAAAAACCGCGAAGGGGAGGGTTGGGCATTAGGCTTTTTGGGAGCCGCCTACCACAATTTGGGCAACTATGCCAAAGCGATTGAGTATTCACAGCAGTGGTTAGCCATCGCCCGCGAAATTAAAAACCGCCAATTGGAGGGTACTGCACTGGGCATTTTAGGAAACACTTACAACTATCTGCACAACTATGCCAAAGCGATTGAGTATTCACAGCAGAGTTTAGCCATCGCCCGCGAAATTAAAAACCGCCGAATTGAAGGTGTGGCAGTGGGCAATTTGGGAAGTGCTTACGACTCTCTGGGCAACTATGCCAAAGCTATTGAGTATACACAGCAGCGCTTAGTCATCGCCCGCGAAATTAAAGACCGCAAAGAGGAAGGTGCAGCACTGGGCAATTTGGGAAACGCTTACATCAATCTGGGCAACTATGCCAAAGCCATTGAGTATCTACAGCAAGACTTAGCCATCGCCCGCGAAATTAAAGACCGCAAAGGGGAAGGTGGAGCATTGGGCAATTTGGGAGTTACTTACGGCTATCTGGGCAACTATGCCAAAGCTATTGAGTATTCACAGCAAAGTTTAGCCATCGCTCGCGAAATTAAAGACCGCCTTGGGGAAAGTGCAGCACTGGTGAATTTGGGAAGTGCTTACATAAAGCTGGGCAACTATGCTAAAGCCATTGAGCATACGCAGCAGAGTTTAGCCATCGCCCGCGAAATTAAAAACCGCGAAAGTGAAGGTGAAGCATTGGGCAATTTGGGAGTTACTTACGGCTATCTGGGCAACTATGCCAAAGACATTGAGTATACACAGCAATATTTAGCTATCGCCCGCGAAATGCAAAACCGCCTTGGGGAAGGTCAGGCGCTCAACAACCTCGGATTGGCATACTTGAAAGCTGGCAACCCAACAGAAGCTGAAAAAATGCTGATCGATGGGATTCAAGTTTGGGAATCGATGCGTCAAATGCTCGGCTCCAACGACGCGAATAAAATCTCCATTTTTGAACAACAAACTCGCACCTATCGGACTTTACAACAAGTTCGGGTGGCTCAGAATAACCCCAATGCAGCGTTAGAAATTGCCGAACGGGGACGTGCTCGTGCCTTTGTCGATTTACTCACACAGCGCTTATCCTCTGGTGATGGGAGTTCGGTCATCGCCACTGCTCCCAACCAGGAGCAAATCCGACAAATCGCCAAAGCACAGAATGCCACTTTGGTTCAGTATTCGATCGTCTATGACGGCTTCCAGATTCAGGGCAAACAAGAAACACAAGAATCCGCGATTTACATCTGGGTGATTCAACCCACGGGTGAAATTACCTTCCGCGAAGTAGACCTCAAACGCCTGTGGCAGAAGCACAAAATCTCTCTCGACGATCTAATCATTGACAATCAAAAATTCCTGGCCGTCCGCAGTCGCAGCAGTCGTGGCTCCACCCAACCCGAACCCAACTTCAACTTACAGAGGTTGCATCAACTGCTGATCGATCCTGTTGCCAGCCTTCTACCAAAAGACCCCAATGCCCACGTCATTTTCATTCCCCAAGGTTCCCTGTTCCAGGTGCCCTTCCCCGCCCTGCAAGATGCCAGCAACACTTACTTAATCGAAAAACACACGATTCTCACCGCCCCTTCGATTCAAGTTTTGGATTTGACTCGACAGCAACGGCAGAAGTTAGCTAATCGGCCGGCCAACGATCGCGGCAGGGCTCTAGTTTTGGGCAATCCCACGATGCCGAGTGTAT
>JAUBOG010000347.1:0-7322 GCA_036700105.1 Microcoleus occultus BM001215583 | reverse complement strand
CTTCTTAAGGGGGATTTAGGGGGATCTAGACTTTGCCTAAAAGCGACATTTATCAAGGGTTTCAGTCTTAAGTTGACACGAAGAAGGGCACGGCGCCGTGTCCCGACAATCCTCTAAATACCTATAAGTAAAATTTATAGGTACGTATAAATATGCTGAATCAGAAATATGAAAAATTAACGCAATACTTAATATAAAATTAATAAGCCTATGCTGAAGCGCCTAGTCTCCAGACAGCGAGAAACTAGAAGGCTGAAGCCAAAATAGCCTATAATTCATAGTTCTGGCTTTCCACTACTGTAGTCAGCGCGATCGAGATTCTTCTCAGATTATTAAATTTTTGTAACCTTTTCAGGTAATGCCAATGGCTCAAATCCTACTCCAGACCGTTTGGTTTATACCTTGCTATCCACTCATCGGCGGGGTTCTGTCGATGCTGTGGTTTCCAGCAGTTACCCGCCGCACGGGGCCGAGACCATCCGGTTATGTGAACGCCATATTAACCTTCTTCGCTTTCGTACACGGCGTCATCGCCCTCACGGCTATTTGGAACCAGCCAGCTCAGCAGCAGTTTATTCCGTGGCTGAATGTCGCGGGTTTAGACTTAACCATTCCCGTTGAAATCTCTGCTGTTACCGTCGGGGCCACAGTTTTGATTACCGGACTGAACTTGCTGGCGCAGATTTATGCCTTCGGGTACATGGAAATGGACTGGGGCTGGGCTAGGCTTTTTTCCCTGATGGGGCTGTTTGAAGCGGGGATGTGCGGCTTGGTACTGTGCAATTCCCTGTTTTTCAGCTACATGATTTTGGAAGTTCTGACTTTGGGAACTTACCTGCTAGTGGGGCTGTGGTTCAACCAGTCTTTGGTGGTGACGGGAGCCCGCGATGCTTTCTTAACCAAGCGGGTAGGAGACTTGTTCCTGCTGATGGGAGTAGTCGCAATTCTGCCGCTGGCGGGAACTTGGAATTTTGACGAGTTGGCTGTTTGGGCAAAAACGGCGAACCTAGACCCCACAGCAGCGACGCTGTTGGCCTTGGCTTTGATTGCCGGCCCGATGGGCAAATGCGCCCAGTTTCCGCTGCACCTGTGGCTGGATGAGGCGATGGAAGGCCCTTTGCCGGCAACGGTTTTGCGGAATACCGTAGTTGTCGAAACCGGTGCTTGGATTTTGATTAAGTTGCAGCCGGTGATTGCTTTGTCGCCGATCGGACTGAAGACAACTATTATTGTAGGGGCTGCAACGGCGGTTGGTGCTTCGTTAATTGCGATCGCCCAAATCGACATCAAGCGCACGCTTTCCTATATAGTCAGCTCTTACATGGGCTTAGTGTTTATCGCCGTCGGCACCGGACAAGCCGAAACAGCCCTGACATTAATCTTTGCTTACAGCTTGGCAATGGGTTTGCTCGTAATGAGCATCGGTTCGGTAGTTTGGAACAGCATCACTCAGGATGTCCGAGCTCTCGGCGGTTTGTGGGGAAAGCGGCCGATATCTGCCATCTCCTTTATTGTCGGTAGCGCTGGATTGGTGGGACTTCCGCCCTTCGGCTGTTTCTGGGCTTTAGAACAATTCACATCCGGGCTTTCGGAATCTCACCCTTTCTTGTTAGGAATAGTGCTGTTTGTCAACGGCGTCACTGCTTTTGGCTTGGTGCGCGTCTTCGGTTTAGTTTTTGGCGGCAAACCAAAGCAAATGACCGAACGTTCCCCCGAAGTTCACTGGCCTTTCATCTTGCCGATGACTGTGTTAATGGGCTTTACTTTGCACGTTCCGCACTTCCTCGCGGCGTGGCATTTATTGCCTGGGGCAAGTGTGAATTATACCGCAACTGGACTGCTCGTTTTGTCAACGGCGATCGGCATCGGTGCAGGAGCATTTGTTTACCTGAACGAGAAATGGGAAAAACCGGTGCGCATTGGTTCTCAAGCTTTGCAAGACTTTTTTGCCTACGACTTTTACACAGCCAAACTTTACCGGGTGACAGTGATATTTGCAGTCGGTTTAGTCGCTCAAATTGTCTCTTGGGTCGATCGCAATATTGTTGACGGATTCGTAAATTTAGTCGGTTTTGCCACGGTTTTCGGCGGGCAAAGCCTCAAGTACAACGTTAACGGTCAAACTCAGTTTTATGCCCTGACAATTCTGTTCGGAGTAGGAATTTTGGGACTGATAGTAAGCTGGCCGCTGCTAGCTCGGCTGTCGCTGATTGTAGGCGGGTAAATAGTTGACAGTTGACAGTTGACAGTTCAGGACTTAGGCAGTAACAACCTAATTCTGTGATTGTTTTTAAACAGTTAACCGGGGACAACGAGGTTTGTAAGGAGAGATAAAGTTTAAGATTTTAGGTGACACTTTTAATCTAAAATCTTAAAATCAGGAATTCTTGAATCAAGATTTCAAACATTCTCTCTCAAGGCAGCATCAATGAGCACAAATGACAAAAAAGTAAATCTTTCCCGGCGCAATTCCCTCAAATTTGTCGCAGGCGCGATCGGTACAGGGATACTCGCAGCAAGAGCAGGCGCCGATTTGGCTGCACCCGAACCAGCAATTGCTCAAAATGACATGACTCCCGATGCAGCCATGCAAAAGTTAATGGACGGGAACAAGCGGTTTGTTGAAAAAAAACGCCGAGGTTTTAACCAAAACTTATCCGATCTCGCCCAAGTTGCCATATCTCAAAAACCTTTTGCTGCTATTCTCGGCTGTTCGGATTCCCGTTTCCCTTCCGAGATTATCTTCGACCAAGGATTTGGAGATTTATTTGTCTGTCGAGTCGCCGGCAATGTGGCGACTCCCGAAGAAATTGGCAGCCTGGAATTTGGCACGTTGGTGTTGGGAGCAAAAGTGCTGATGGTAATCGGGCATAAAAGGTGCGGTGCGGTAGAAGCTACCATTAAAGGTGCTCAAGTTCCCGGTCAAATTGGCAGTTTGCTAGAGGCCATTAAGCCTGCTGTAGAAAGCTCGAAAAACCAAACAGGCGAGCATCTAGAAAATGCTTCAAAAGCAAATGTTATCCTGCAAACTAGAAGATTGAAAGCATCTCCAGTGATCTCTCAGTTAATTCTGGAGAATAAACTGAAAGTGGTGGGTGGCTATTACGATTTAGATACGGGTGTCATCAATAGGTTGGTTGAGTCTTAAACAGTTAACAGTTAACAGTTGACAGTTGGTAGGGGCGGTGTCCCCGTGCCCGCCCCCATAGTTGACAGTTGACAGTTGACAATTGACAGCAAGGGGTTTGTAACAGCGAAAAATTGAAATTTGACAATTGACGCTTGATAACTATCAACTATCAACTCTCAAAGATAGACAATCAACTATCAACTATCAACTCTCAACTCTCAATAGATTCTTTACTCTTCACTCTTGACACATTATGCTTAGTGCCTTGCTCTGGTTGCCCGCGTTGGGCGCTGCGGTAGTCGGGTTTCTGCCCGGAAACATCAACGGGATGCGGTTGCGTTCCATTGCCTCGGCTTTTGCTGCTGCTGTTTTTGTCTTAAATATCTGGCTGCTGACTCAATTCGTTCCAGCCAATTCGGGACTGCAATTTCAAGAATATTTGCCTTGGATTCCGCAATTAGGTTTGAGCTACAATCTGGGCATTGACGGCTTGTCCTTGCCGCTGCTGGTTTTAAGTTCATTGCTGACTCTATTAGTCATTTACGGCACTGGCAAAGAGATGGAACGGCCCCAGCTTTACTACGCATTGATTCTGCTGATCAATGCGGGTGTAGCGGGAGCTTTGATGTCTCAAAATTTGCTGCTGTTTGTACTGTTTTACGAATTAGAATTAATTCCTTTTTATCTGTTAATTGCGATTTGGGGCGGCAAGCAGCGAGAATATGCAGCCATGAAGTTTCTGATTTACACGGCTGTTTCAGGATTTTTAGTTTTAGCATCATTTTTGGGTGTAGCTTGGCTGAGCGGCTCTTTAAACTTCGATTACAGTGCGATTACCACTCAAGAATTGCCTCTAAAAGTGCAGTTAATCCTGCTAACAATTCTGCTAATTGGGTTGGGAATTAAAATTCCCTTAGTACCCTTGCATACTTGGCTGCCGGATGCTTACGTGGAAGCTTCGCCAGCAACGGCAATTCTGCTGGGAGGGATTCTGGCGAAGTTGGGAACTTACGGTTTAGTGCGCTTCGGGTTGCAGATGTTTCCCGAAACTTGGCCGATTATCGCTCCCGGTTTGGCGATTATCGGGACTGTAAGCGTGATGTACGGGGCTTTGAGCGCGATCGCCCAAAAAGATATCAAGCGCATGGTAGCCTATAGTTCGATCGGACACATGGGCTACATCCTCGTCGCCTGCGCTGCGGGCACGAAACTCGCCTTAATCGGCGCAGTCGGGCAAATGGTAAGCCACGGCTTGATTTTAGCTTTGCTATTTTATTTAGTAGGCATCATCGAAAGCAAAGTCGGTACGCGAGATTTGGACGTGCTCAACGGCTTGATGAATCCGATGCGGGGTTTGCCGACAGCTAGTTCCCTGTTAGTTTTGGGCGGGATGGCAAGCGCCGGAATTCCCGGTTTAGTGGGTTTTGTTGCCGAATTTTTAGTATTTCAGGGTAGTTTCTCGATCTTTCCAATTCCCACTTTAATCTGCATTTTAGCCTCTGGTTTAACAGCAGTTTACTTTGTGATTCTGCTCAACCGCACTTGTTTTGGCAAGTTGGACAACGCCACGGCTTACTATCCAGCAGTTACCTTTGGCGAAAATATGCCCGCGCTGGTTTTGGCCGGGATCATTTTCGTTTTGGGAATTCAACCTGCTTGGCTGCTGAAGTGGAGCGAATCGACCACAAATGCGATCGTAGCCACTCTGCCGGCTGACAGGAATACCCAAGTTGCTATTAGCTATCCTTGGGAAAAGTCAGCGATTGAAATCGCATCTACACAAACGAAGTCTGTCTCCGAAGACTGAGATAGCTCAGCGATTAAAATAGGGTAGGCACTTGCCTTGTGTCCGACTGTGCGGCCTCACAAATATCTACTCGTTACGAGGCTCTGTATCCAATTTTCATGAAAGATTTTGGACGCAGAGCCTCCAGATAAATACCAGGAGATGAGCGCTCATGAAACCGAAAAAACTATTCAGTATATCCGCAGTTACAACCCTTCTTTTAGTAGTGGCAACTTCTGCTTTTGCACAAGCTCTAACTCGAATTGGCGATTTGCCAGCATCAAAAACAGGAATTACCATCTCTGGCCGAGTAGTCGGTTTTGGAGAAGCTGATGAAAATGAGTGGATTTTAAATGACGGCAGCGGCCAAGTTAGAGTCGATGCCGGCCCGCGCAGGTGGCGCAATATTAATCTATCAGAAGGGGAAACAATTACCGTTATTGGCGAGATGGATGACGGCGAGTTTGATGCTTTTGCTATTACTCGGTCCAACGGATCGATTATCAACATCCGCTCTCCCCAAGGCCCGCCGCCTTGGGCTGGAAGAGAGGAAAAATAACTGCGACAATATCCGCTGTCTGTCCGAAAAGCATGAGATTGTGGAAAAGCGGATTGCAGCAAAATCCGGCTATTCCTAAACATTAAAATTCACTCAACCAAAGGAAGAAAAAATGGTACAAACCCCTACTAAACCAGCAACTAAACTACCTCCTTCCAAGCACGAATTTGCCGATGTAATTCACAGACTAGAAGCTGGCGGCGCGATGATTCCAGATACGCCGGAAAATCTGATGCAAATCATCGCTATCTGGAAAGCTTATGCAGTGCCGATGGATTTCTATTGGCGGGATTTGCTTTACATCGCCGAACGGGTATTTTTACACCCGCTGCCTTTCTTTAAATACTTTTTACCGCAGGAGTATTTAGATTTGCAAAATCACTATTCGGGCGACGGTGCAGATTTGCGGGTGTGGCGCGGCACTGGAAGCGCTCACCCGGAACTTTTGGAGTTCATGGAGAAGGGAGAAACGGGCAAACTCCCGCGGCTGTTTCACCATTTGTGGCACGATCGCATTAACATGGAATTTGCGGAAGAGTGCATGAGGGCGATGCTTTGGCACCGTGGCTTGTACGTCCCAACCAATCAATTCGATCCTTATTTGGACAGTGACGAATATAAGGCTAATGCCGATCGGGCAATTAAAGCTTACTTCAAAAAAGACCCGTTCATGCTAGCACTTCACAAAGCATTTCCCGAACTGTTTTTAGAACAGTGCCGCCAAATGTCTTATTACAGCAATCTCGGTTTATTCTGGGAAGTAATGGCACCGGTGTTTTTTGAAGTTTCGGACTTGTACGATGAAGGGAAAGTTACCACAGTCCCGCAAGCGATGGATTTCCTGGTCAACGGCATATTTGCGATCGCCGGCAGGCCCATTTATCACCACGTCCAAATCGACGGCGAAACCTACGAAATCATCCCCAAATCTAAGGGTTTCACTTGGCTTTACGAAGCAGCGCTGCCTTACGTGGAAGCGGTATTTTACCGCACTTCGCCGTTTAGAGGCACCAAATCTTACAACGCGCAAGCTAGAGAAGTTCCCGACGATCAAAAAGACTTCCACTACGGAGTTTTGTATGCAGACAAATTTCCGGTAGGTACGGCGGGAATTCCGCCGACTTTGCTAGCACAAGATATGCTGCACTTCTTGCCGCCTTATTTGATGGATTTCTACAAAGGGCGCTGTCGCGGCGAAGATGATATTCTGAATCAAATTGGGGTGACATTTCAGCGATCGATGTACTGCGTTACTTCGGCGGTGATTCAAGCGCTGCGGACTGCGCTGTTATATCCTTTGGATGACCCGAATCCGAAGCATTTGAAGGCGAATCGGGCGTTTTTTGAGTCTCAGGTCGATCGCTTCTGCCGCCCCGAATACGGCATGAAATACGCTGCGAAGTTGAAGGATATTCAGACTTCCGATTACAGGTAGTCATTAGTCATTGGTCATTAGTCATTAGTTTTTGCTAAGCTCTTATTAGAAAAACAACTAACGACTAACTAATGACTGCTAACTAATGACTAATGACTAATGACTGATAACTAATAACCAATAACTATGAACAGCAAAGATGTCGCGAAATATATCGAAGCAACCGATGGAATATCCAAACCTTGGCTGTTAGTGCAACTGCGGCTCAAAAAACTGCAAGAAAGGCGATCGGAAATCTCTTCTGAAGAATATGTTACAGAACTCGCCGACATCCAGCAAGATTTAATGAATCTCGGCGAATGGTGGATTGGAATTGAAAATGAAGTATTTTGAAATATAAATTAGATCGGATCGGTACTTTAACTACCAGCCGGGAAGTCCCTCGGTATATTCAGAGGGGATGAATCTGAGC
>JAUBOG010000346.1:0-7330 GCA_036700105.1 Microcoleus occultus BM001215583 | reverse complement strand
ACGTTCCGTTCTGAATGAGAGGTAGGGGTGGCAATGCCCCTATCGACTCTAACCTTAATTCAAAATTAGCTGTTGCCTACGTCAGTCGGGGTAATGCCAAGTCAGACCTTGGGCAAAAAGCAGAGGCGATCGCCGATTATAATAAAGCGATTGACCTTGATTCCTACTATGTTGATGCCTACTTAAATAGGGGATTAGCCAAGTCTGCCCTCGGGGAAAAAGCAGAGGCGATCGTAGATTATAATCAGGCGATCGAGCTTGATTCCTATTATGCTGATGCCTACAACAATCAGCGTAATGTCAAGTCTGCCGTGGAAGAAAAAGCAGAGGTGCTCGCGGATTATAATCAGGCTCTCAACCTGAATGCAAAATTAGCTGTTGCCTACAACAATCGGGGTAATGCCAAGTCTGCTCTAGGTGAAAAAGCAGAGGCGCTCTCCGATTATACTAAGGCGATCGAGCTGAATTACTATAATGCTAATGCCTACTATAATCGGGGTTTAACCAAGTATCATCTAGGCGAAAAATCAGAATCGCTCTCCGATTATAGTAAGGTAATCGAGCTTAGTTACTATAATGCTAATGCCTACTACCTTCGAGGTTTAGCCAAGTCTGACCTAGGGCAAAAAGTAGAGGCGATCGCAGATTATCAAAAAGCCGCTGACTTGTACAAGTACCAAGGGAACACAAGTGATTACCAAGAGGCTGTTAACCAAATTCAAAAATTATCAGCACTCTAGCTATACTAACGTTTCCCATTAGTGTCAACTTAGCCTTAAACCCCCAGTCCCTGTCGGTCTTTAAAGTTAAGTTGACACTAATAACGGTTTCCCTATCCCTACTTCCCCTTACCCTTCGTCACAAACTCCCGCAGCCGCAACAAACTAGCGGTTTGCCCCAAATTCAGCGGTAGCAGCGACACTCCCTCCAACCGAGACTGCACCCAACCATCGCCCCAATACCACTCGTGAAACCCGTCAATTCCCTGACTCAATAACAGCCGCAGACAATTCGGCTCAGCAATATCAACGTGATGCCCAACAGCCACCGGGCCCAGCCAACTTGTAAACGTCAAACCTTGAGCAAATTCTTCTGGCAAGCCGCTAGATAGCTGCTGCGGCCACATCCACTGCTGCAATTGAGCCGGACGCAGCAAGCTGTCTCTAATCGCTGTTTCGGAAGCTTCAAGCTCGATCCGCAGGTTGCTTTGTTGAAAATTACCGAGCATAAGAATTTTAGATATAAGTGCCAGTAACTTAAATGTAACTTATTGCAACGCATCCAACCTGTTCTGGGCGGGCTAGAAGCCCACCCCACAAGTAGAAAATTGATTTTTTGTGGAACAGGCATCTTGCCTGTTCTGGGCGGGCTAGAAGCCCACCCCACAAGTAAAAAATTCACTGTTTGTGGAACAGGCATCTTGCCTGTTCTTAGAAAATAGTGCAACAGGTTCGATCGCACATCACCATCAATCCGCCTTCATATGCACTAAAAAATTTAATAAGTTCGATCGAATATATCATCCAAAACACAACTTTCGTATCGAACTGTTAAGCTCTGTTGCATTTCGTTTAAATCTCCCCCGCTTGCACCACCGCATCGAAACTCCGTGATACCATCACATCTGAGTAAAGACTTATAGAAAAAAACTGGAGAGAAAAACTTTGACACTAAGGGTTGCAGTAGTAGGTTCAGGCCCTGCGGGTTCTTCCGCCGCCGAAACACTGGTAAAAGCAGGCATCGAAACATACCTATTCGAGCGCAAATTAGACTACGCCAAACCCTGCGGCGGGGCAATTCCCCTGTGCATGGTAGAGGAATTTGACTTGCCGCAAAGCATTATAGACCGCCAAGTCAGAAAAATGAAAATGATTTCCCCCTCCAATGTAGAGGTGGACATCAACATTGAAAACGCTCACGAATACATCGGTATGTGCCGCCGCGAAGTGCTCGATAGCTTCATGCGCGATCGGGCCGCTGCATTAGGTGCCAAACTGATTAACGGCACCGTTCACACATTAGAGCTTCCCGCCAACAATACAGACCCCTACACGCTCCACTATGCCGATCACTCCAACGGCACTGCAATGGGAGTTCAGAAAACTCTGAAAGTGGATTTGGTAATCGGGGCTGACGGCGCTAACTCTCGCGTGGCAAAGGCGATCGACGCTGGCGATTACAATTATGCGATCGCCTTCCAAGAACGCATCCGCCTGCCGGAAGATAAAATGGCTTACTACCACGACTTAGCCGAAATGTACGTCGGCGACGACGTTTCCACCGATTTCTACGCTTGGGTATTCCCCAAATACGACCACGTAGCCGTCGGTACCGGCACGATGAAAGTCAATCAAGCCAGTATCAAAAAGCTGCAAGCAGGCGTCCGCGCCCGCGCTGCCAAAAGACTCATGGGCGGTGAGATTATTAAAGTGGAAGCTCACCCGATCCCGGAACATCCGCGTCCCCGTCGCGTTGTGGGCCGAGTTGCTCTCGTAGGCGATGCCGCAGGTTACGTTACCAAGTCTTCGGGCGAAGGTATCTATTTTGCCGCGAAGTCTGGCCGGATGTGCGCGGAAACAATTGTGGAGATTTCTCAGCAGGGCACGCGGATTCCGACTGAACAGGAAATCAAGCTTTATCTGAAGCGTTGGGATAAGGCTTACGGGATTACTTACAAAGTGCTTGACATTTTGCAGCGCGTGTTTTACCGTTCTGATGCTACTCGCGAAGCTTTTGTGGAAATGTGTGCCGATCGCGACGTGCAGAAACTCACGTTCGATAGCTACTTGTATAAAACAGTAGTACCTGCAAATCCGTTCATCCAAATGAAGATTACTGCGAAAACTATTGGCAGTCTGTTGCGCGGCAATGCTTTAGCGCCTTAATTGCGATAACGCACATTGTATAAAAAGGCGGCAGTCACAAGGCTGCTCGCTTTTTTTTAGAGCTAAGATTAACGAACCGCGAAGGCGCGAAGGAAGAGAAGGAAGATTGTTAGTTAGTAGAGTTAGTCTCGACTGAAAATGTCTTCAATGTCCCGTGAACCATGCAGAATACGAATTACCTCTATTCCATTTTCAATTTCCCGGTAGAACACCACATCGTTACCAAGAGGAAAGCTCTGCAACCCAACTGACAGTTCCTGACGCCTTCTGCCCAATCCTGGATTACGTGCCAAGGTTTGCAGTTTTCTCTCAACGCGATCTAAAAACTCGTCAGCCCGATCGAAACTATCATCGGCGATGTAGTCCCAAATATCCAGCAAGTCCTGTTCAGCGCGCGGGGGTTTAACAATCGTTACGATTACTGAGGTTTCCTCTGCCGACGCTGCCGCGATGCGGCCTTGATTGCTGGCATATCCAAGGGAGTTCCCTCACTGCTGTCTAGCCCTAGCTGAATCTCCTGCCGCAATTCCTGCAAGCGAATTTGCTGGAATTGTTCCCGTTCTTTCAGCAGGCGCAATCCTTCACGGATCACCTCGCTGGCAGAATAATACAGCCCGCTTGAGACTTTCTCCTGGACGTATTGTTCTAACTCCGGTGTCAAAGACACGTTCATGTCTGACTCCTCTTGTAATTTGAGCTCTTTTATTTTCGCTTTAATAACAGGGAATAGCAATCGTTGTTATTTTTGGACTAAAAAACTCGCTTTTGCGTACAAGCGAGTTGAATAATTATTAAATTCGAGTTCAATTTCAAAAACGGTTTCAACCGTCCACTGACGACAAACCGGTTGTTAATTCAAGCTCAACTGCACCAAAGTATCGGGGGCGAGGAAGTGGGAAATGTGATAAGCTCGCTCTTCTGTTTTTAACAGGATTTTTTCGTAGAGGTAGCGCGTAGCTCGATCGCCCAAACTTTCGGCTTGTCCTGCTTGACGCCGCAGCAAACCTATAATAGCTTGTTCGGCGACTAAATCGTGTTCTAGCATTTGGCGGCAGGAATACACGCCGTCTGCTTCCGGCTCGAAACAGCACAACTCGGCTAATTTGCTGAAGCCCGCCGCCGGTATGCCGCCCAATCCGTTCAAGCGTTCGCCCAATTCGTGGACGCTATCTTGAGCTTCTCCGTAGCTTTCTTGAAAGAATTGGTGCAAGGAGTAGAATTCCGCGCCTTCCACCACAAAATGATGTTTTTGATATTGCAGGTAAAGAGCCTGAAAACTGGCTAGCAGGGCGTTCATTCCTTCACAAACCGGTGCAGTGACGGAATGTTCTAACAAAATTGGGTTTTCAGCTATGTGACCAAACGGTCTCAATGCACTCTGAATCTGGGACATTAGTGTTCTCCTATCAATAGGCAGCTTTTGTTGCCAATAAAGTCAGTCTAGCACGCTCAATTCAGCAGTCAAGCGGCGTCTAGGGGTACTTGAGTTTGATAGTGGCAGACTTTGTACAATAGCAAAATTTTTTTCAAAATCTATTGAGAATTATTAGCAGTTGGGTTATGCTCTACAAAGACGATCGTTCTGAATGTTTCCTGAAAATGGAACAGATATAGAGCAAAAATTAATGCAAATCATTATTGTTGCTACAAAAAATGAATCCAGCAGATCCAGAATTAGCAGTTTGTGAGATTGTCCAAGTCAGTTGGCCCGACAGGTGGCAAGTTTACAGACGCTTGCAAGAACTAGAAATCCCCTGCTGGTGCGGAGTTGACCAACCTTTGCGAACTAATATCAACACGGTCAAGCAAGCTGCTCAGCTAATCAGCGTGTTGAAACAAATCAGCGCTTCTAGAAGCGAATTGGTGCAGTGGCTGGAGTGCTGCTGGCAAATAGGCTAAAACGAATCATTTTCTCAGAATTTGCACAATACTATCGATAAAGGAGTCAAAATTATGTATACCCCTTGCAAGCAAGTTTCAGAGTTTAGCTTAGAAGGAGAAATCCTGAGCCTGATTGTTGAAGATGGTTATAAATTAAAGTATTTGCGAATTGGCAGCGATCTGGGTATAGAATTCTTGGTCAAGCTGTGCAAGGAATTGCGGGCATCTCTACCGTCCGTTTTGACACCCGGATTGAGGGTTCAGGTTGCAGGCGAGAAACAGCTAAACTTAAAAAATGGCAAATTAAAACTGAAAGCGTACAGCCTGAAACTGTCTGGTAGCAAGCACGATCGCACGCAGGAAGCGGTAGGCGCGACAAATGCACCTGTGTCGCTGGTGACATCGCCTGGCGCGACGATCGGCAAAACCGAAGTCAGCTCTCCCGCAGCGGCTCAAACTGTCAAAGCTCCGGCTAAAACCCAAACCAAAATATTAGTATGTCAAAAATCTGACTGCCAAAAACGCGGAGGCAAGGCGGTATGTAAAGCTTTAGAAAATGCTTTGAATTCCCGGGGTTTAGAAGGGCAAGTAACTGTTCAGGGAACCGGATGTCTCAAACAGTGCAAAGCGGGGCCAAATATAGTGGTGATGCCAGACAAAACTCGCTACAGCCGCATTGCACCCGCAGAAATTCCAGCAATCGTTGACAAACATTTTGCAGTTGTGAAAGCTTAGGCGATCGCGCGCATCGATTTAGAGGCTACGGTGCTAAAAAACGGCAAAAATGACAAAAACTATGGCTTAGGGGCTTCCTTCTAGAGAATATATAGGGATAGACTGTATCTGAGACAAGAGTGACTATTGGGATAAAAAGCCATGTCAGAAGCTGATCTTCGAGCCAGTCAGCACCAACCGCACCCTGCTGTAAGATCCGATATCGAATCATTTCAGCCAAATTTTGCTGCTAATGGGGGCTTTGAGCCGATCGCCCCCGATCTGCAGGCAGAAGAAGACTGGCAAACAGTCGATTTCCCCAACGCGATCGGTGTAGATGCCATTCCCACACAATCTGAAACAAAAAAGTCGCAATCTCAGACACAGCCCACCGAGGCGGGTTCGCCCCCGATTTCAGACAATCTCAAAAATCTGCTGGGGAATGCCGAACAGCGTCAGGGAAAAGGATCGACCCCAGTCACCCTCATGCAAGCCCTGCACGAATGCAACCGCGACCTTTTGCAGCGCATCGCCCAGCTAGAAACAGCTCTCGAACAGTCGCAAAAAACCTTGCAGGAACGCGAAGCTTTGCTAGAACAGCGGACTGCCGCACTGGAAAACACTCAAGAACAATTGACGCGGCTGTTTGGCAAAGTGGAAGTTTCCCATCAAACCCTCCAGGGTCAAGAAATTTTTGTCGAGAGTTTAAGCAGTCAGTTAGCAACCAGCCAAACCAGGTTAGCGACCTTGGAACGAGAATGCGCGTCTGCTGTGCAGCGCTACAACGAACAGTTTCACCAGCTAGCAGCAACAGAAAATGTTTGTCGGGAACTTCGATCGCGCTTGCACCGCCAGCAGCGCCATACCCTGCAATTCAAAGCTGCTTTGGAAAGAAGTCTGGAGATGCCGCACGTCAAGTCGCCGATTGTCGAGCCGCCTGACAGTGCCGAGGATGCCGCCAGCGCACAATTAGAATCCTTGCTCGCGGCGGTCAAAAGCTCTCAGGTTCCTCTGCCGCCAGCCTTCAACGCTTCCCCTGTCAAACCTTGGTCGGAACCCGAAGAACATCCAGCTTCCGCGCCTGCTGCCGAGGCGATAGACCATGAATCCACAGCTAATCTGGAACTCAACAAATTAGCCCAACTATCCGGCATTCAGTTGCATCCGAGCGAAAATTACCAAACTCAGGAGCCGGAAACAAAGCCGCCCGAAGCGGTTGCGGAACCTCAACTGCCGATGGCCGAGTCTGAACCGCAAACTGGTGCTGTCACGTTAGGGAGTCAAGAATTGGCGAAGGCTTTTCAAATTTTGAATTCAGTTGAAACCTTTGGCATTCAAGAAGTGCGATCGGCCATGGCCAAATCTACAGCGCAAGGACAACCTGACTGGCTGAGTGCGATCGCGAGTCCGCTGCGGGCTTCTAAAAAACGCCGATCGCTAGCTGAAATTGAATTGCCGAGTTTTCGGTGAAATCAAGTTGCCAGTCATAACCTGCGACTGATGGAATTGGGAATTGGGAATTGGGAATTGGGAATTGGGAATTAGGAATTGGGAATTAGGAATTGGTAATTGGTAATTGCTCTGATTTACCAATTACCAAAAAGATAGTTTCTAGAAATTCCATAAACTGTGGCTGTTTAGGAATTTGAGGACTGATACCAAATGCGGGTCAGAAAACCCCTTTATCATCCAGGATTGCGTAGGGTGCGTCGCCACGAAAAACTCTCGCGGATGGTAACTATTTTCGAGCGACGCACCCTACCACTCCCCGTTTAGGGGGAAATCAAACAAAATAATTCATTGCTCCAATCCTCTTCTATCGATGGAAGAGGTAGCTGTCAACTGTCAAC
>JAUBOG010000345.1:0-7334 GCA_036700105.1 Microcoleus occultus BM001215583 | reverse complement strand
GGGGGGACAAGAGCATTCTCAAAGTCCCCCTTATTAAGGGGGATTTAGGGGGATCTCGACTTGGCTATGAACGAGAGATACCAAGACTTTCAGGCGATTGTTGACACCTATGACGGGGGCACTACCCCTACAAAAACCTCGTTTGTGGTGAGAATGAAACAGCCCTGCATTTTCATTTGATGCAGAAAGCCCTCGCCTCAGTCGATCGGCATCATCTATGTAGTGGTAAACTTATTGATAATAAGTTGCAATTAGCTCGCTCCACCATGACACTTATCCTCAGCCAATCAGACCTTGACGAACTGCACCAGCAGGTTCCTCAACCCCAGGTGGAAAATCTCGTACTGGATAGCTTTGAGGAGCTTGAGGGCGTGCCGGAAATCCTGGGACGGGGCTACAATCGCGGTATGAAGCTATCGCCTGGGGTGTGCTTAAACTTCTCAGATTGCGAATATCACCAGGACTTGATGGTGAAAACACCAGCCCATGACCATCCGATTCAGTTCGCAATTTTTCTATCAGGCTGGATTTACTTTGACGATGTTCATCCTAATCTGGGTGGAACGCACAGCTACTTTTCCGGTAGCGGAATTTCGCCTAGCTACGTTGAAAAGCATCGTGCTGGAGAGCGTTTAACTTGCGTGAATGTAGAGATTGAGCCAGAATTGCTAGACTCGTTTTTGCTGGAGGATGGGCAATATAGCTGTGATATCCAGAATTTGCTGTTTAAAGGGGAAGACTGCAAAATCTCATTTTATCCGACAGTGACACCAGCAATGCGATCGCTTGCCCAACAAATGTGGAATCCGCCCTATCGCGGTACTGCAAAGCGGATGTATCTTCAGGCGAAGGTATTTGAGTTAATAGCGATACACCTGGATTTGATTTCGGCACAGCAACAGCCAATTCATGACACACAAGGACTGAAAAGAGAGACGATTGCCTGTATCCACCACGCTAAAGAAATTTTGACCGCACAACTAGAGTATCCGCCATCACTCTGTGAACTAGCGCAGCAAGTAGGAGTCAGCGTTCGCACTCTCCACAAAGGTTTTCCCTTACTCTTTAACACAACTGTCGTGGGCTATTTGACACAGCAACGGTTACAAAAAGCACAAATGTTATTGCGCCAAGGCGATTACAAAGTTGCAGAAGTGGCAAATCTAGTGGGTTATAGCCATCTGGGTAACTTTGCAGCAGCTTTTAAGCGAGAGTATGGCATCACGCCCAGCCAATGTTTGGCAGGAAAAAAAGCAGTATTTGGATCGTAAAATGCGTTTTTTGGATAGACACGCCGCAGTCAACTTTCCTACACTACACCTCATCGCTAACAAAAATAATTAGCAATAAAAGCTTTGATTGCTGTGTGAGGAACTATGAGGAGTTGGTGTTTATCTGTTCGTCTATCGTTTTTAATCAGTCTTTCGGGATGTTTGAGTCTTGTTGCAGTGTCATCGGTATCGGCTAGTGAGAAACAGCAAGATGTAGACACACAATATGAAACAAGTTCTCAAATTCCCCAATTGAGCGAAATTGAACTTCCTGCAACTAGCGCCCAACTGCTAGTTCCGTCACCAACTCCCAGCAATACCCCTGTTGTTGAGGGAAGTATTGTCACAATTACGGATGTGAAAGCAAATCCCACGGATCGAGGGGCGGAAGTAATTGCAGACACACAACATGAAACAAGTTCTCAAATTCCCCAATTGATCGAAATAGAACTTCCTGCGACTAGCGCCCAACTGCTAGTGCAGCCGCCAACTCCCAGCAATCCTCCTGCCGTCCAGGAAAATATTGTCACAATTACGGGAGTGAAAGCAAATGCCACCGATAAAGGGGTGGAGGTGATTTTAGAGACTACCCTTGGCGAACAACTGCAAATCACCAATCGCAGTGCTGAGAATAACTTTATTGCAGATATTCCCAATGCTCAATTGCGTTTATCCAGTGGTGAGGCGTTTACATTTCGTTCGGAAAAACCAGTTGAGGGAATTACGGAAATTACAGTCACAAATGTTGATACAAATACTGTGCGGGTAACGGTGGTGGGTGTTGCAGCATTACCGACAGTTGAGCTATTTAATAATGATGCAGGGCTGGTTTTTGGTATAGCATCTGCGACAATTGCGACGCAGCCACCCGAAATACTGCCAACCGAAGAAAAGCCAAGGAGTGAAACACCGGAGGAGACACCATCAGCGCAGCAGAATGATGAGATCGAGATTGTCGTCACGGGAAATCGAGAGGAGGGCTACAACCCGTCAAATGCGACAACCGCAACGCGCACCGATACGCCGCTGCGCGATATTCCGCAATCGATTCAGGTTGTGCCAAGGGAGGTGCTGGACGATCGCAATGTGCAAAATCTGAGCCAAGCAACAGAAACAGTTGCGGGTGTCCTTGAAGGTGGAGATAGATCATTCAGAATTATCCGAGGATTTGTACAAGAAGGAAACTTCCGCAATGGACTTCGGGATGTTGGTGGCTATGGTGTGACACCTGAACAAACCATTGAGCGAGTAGAAGTGCTAAGGGGCCCTGCCTCAGTCTTGTTTGGACAATTAGAACCTGGCGGTATTGTCAACGTAACGACTCGACAACCTTTAAGTGAACCCTTTTACAATCTAACGTTTGAGGCTGGTAACTACGAACTCTACCGACCAAGCGTTGATTTGTCAGGACCTCTAACGGCTGATAATACGGTGCTTTATCGCCTGATTGCCAGCTATGAAAATAGAAATCCGATTCCAGAACCAACCGAGATCAGTGAGACGGTTATTGCACCTTCAATCACCTTCAATTTTGGCGATCGAACCAGCCTAAATCTCTACTACGAGTACAGCAACATTACGGGAGATCCTTTTTGGTACTACACCGGAATTTTCAGTGATGGGGAGCTGTTTCCTCGTGATTTCTTCCCTAGCTATCCCAGTCTTGCACGTGCGGATCGCACTACTCAAAGATATGGTTATGAGTTCAGGCACGAATTTAATGATAATTTGCAGATTCGCAATAGCTTATCTATTGCGGCTCAAAATAACTATGAGACAGGAGTATTTGGTAACGCAATTGAGAACGATCGATTTATAACAGAATTCAATGCTTTTGATTACAACTACAGACCAGAAAATTATTTTGGACAAATCGACTTACTTGGCAAGTTTGAAACAGGAACAATCTCACATCAACTTTTAATCGGCTTCGATGTAAATCGTTATGTTGAAACCACAAAACTTTTTTTCAGTGATGAACTTCCTAATCTAGATATCTTCAATCCAGACTACGATATTCCAGCTCCCGAATTTGTTCCGCAACTTCAATCTAGGAATCTAACTCAATCCTATGGAATTTATATTCAAAACCAGATTGCCTTTAGTGATGACTTGAGACTATTGATTGGTGGTCGCTATGATTGGGTGTCGTCTAGGAATGAAACATTTGACTTTGGAACATCCGGAAATACAACTGAGGAGCCGTTTCAAAATAATGGTGCTTTCAGCCCCCGGATTGGCTTAGTATATCAACCGAGTGATACAGTTTCGCTTTATGCCAGCTATAGCCGCTCATTTCGTCAATCAACAGGGTTTAATCCAGATGGCAGAGCGTTTGAGCCAACCAGAGGAACCCAGTATGAAATTGGGGCTAGAACTGAGCTTTTGGACAATAGACTATCAGCAAACCTTGCAGCTTACTATCTTACCAAAACAAACGTGACAACCCCCGATCCAAGTAATCCGCTCTTCTCTGTGCAATCTGGAGAGCAACGCAGTCAGGGCATTGAATTAGACGTGACAGGTGAAATTCTACCAGGTTGGAACATTATTCTTGCTTATGCCTACACCGATGCCGAAGTTACCAAAGACAACTCGATTCCTGAAGGCAATCGATTAGCAAACGTACCGGAAAATCAAGCTAGTCTTTGGACAACCTATGAGATTCAAGAAGGTAATTTGAGCGGCTTAGGGTTCGGTTTGGGTCTTTTCTATGTAGGCAAACGACAAGGAGACTTAGCGAACTCATTCCAGTTAGATGGCTACTTGCGGACTGATGCAGCACTCTACTACCGTAAAGATCGTTTCAGGGCTGCAATCAATATTCGTAATCTATTTGATTTGGACTATGCTGAAGTCAGCGCTGGAGGAAGAACTCTTATCCAGAGAGGTGATCCATTTACAATTACTGGCTCAGTCAGTTGGACATTTTAGCTGGTTCCCGTGTTGCTCCTTGCTAGGGTTAGCAAATTATAGTGTAGGCTACGTCAGAACTAGGATGAAAAACCAGCTACTTCGCTTGCTTAAGCCATTGATTCTATCAGTTCTCTTCCTGCTAGTTATTACAAATTGCCAAAGTTGCGTTGGTCAATATTCTGAGGAACTCTTAGAGCAATCAACAACATCTTCTGACTGTCGAATCGTTCAACATACACTAGGTAAAACTTGTATTCCTGTTAAACCGCGACGCATTGTTGCATTAGATCCTTACTTTATACTAGATCCTCTGTTGAGTCTTGGTATCAAACCAGTAGGTACATCAATTGACAACCTTCAAGGTAAAGACTATTGGGGAGCACTGTCTTCAGAAGACGTTGCAGGAATTGAGAGAGTTGGTCAAACACCTCAGCCCTCTCTGGAAAGAATTCTCATGCTCAAACCAGATCTGATTTTGGGAACTAATGGCTACGGCACTCAGTATTATAATCAGTTATCAGCAATTGCACCTACTATCTTGAGAGACTTTCGTACTGAAGTAGAACCTTCTTTTAAGGAACACTTTCGATTCATCGCTCAAGTAGTAGGACAGCAAGAGAAGGCAGAAGAAGTTCTCAGTCAGTATCAGAAGCGGGTTGAAGAGCTACACAAAGCTATAGGAAGTCAGATGAGTGGAATTCAAGTTTCTGTCATTCATAGTGCTGAGGGTATTTTCAATCAACCAGGCATCAAAGCACTCTTCTTTCAAATCATGAATGATACTGGTATAAATATTAAGTCAATTTTTATGGACAAGCCAGAATGGTCTACACTTAGCATCGAAGTAATAAATCAATACGATGCTGATGTTGTATTTATTCTTGGTGACTATGGTATACCACGAACTTATCTTATTGAAAATTCCCTGATAACTTCTCTTAAAGCATTTCAAAACGGGCGATTTTATATTGTTGATTTGGCTGCATGGATGGGATACGGTCCTTCGGCATGGAATAGAATACTAGATGATGTGTCTAAGTATTTACTAGAAAGTAAATAAACTCTCAGTTTCTTGCACAAACGCGATCCTTTCAATGGCAGTCGCCCTTTGCAAAAGTGACGATAAAAGCGATCGTCTTGAATAAAAAATAGGTGAGGTCGATCGCGGTTTATTCGCAGGGAGCGATCGCAAGAGTGAAATGATGAAGAGCGATCGCAGTTTATAACCACGGAGCGATCGATGAACTTGCAAGTACGATCGCATAAGACTTATGTAGTTTAGGAGCAATTGCCCAATGATTCAATCCAATAAACCTCAAGACAAGTGCTTTTTCCTATTCTTCCTGCTCGATGATTGCTCTGATTTCATCCGCATCAATATCAGCCTGCTCGGACTTTGGATAAATCGTCAGGAGAATAATTCCAGTTGTAGAAAGCGATCGCCCCTGCCAAATTCCAGGAGAACACACAACTTGAGAACTATGAGACAAAAATCTACTCGCACCTATCCACCCCTCTGGCGGCTACTCCGTTATGGCAAACCCTATCGAGTGCAAATTTGGGGCGCAACGCTCTGCTCCATCCTTCGCACCTTGTTGGATTTGGCACCACCGTATCTAATTGGCGTTGCGGTGGATGTAGTCGTCGAACAAGAAGCCTCGCTCATTGCTCGATTCGGCATTCAAAATCCCCTGAATCAGTTATTAGTGCTGTCTGTGCTGACGATCGCCGTCTGGGGTCTAGAATCCCTCAGCCAATATGCAGCCGACAAAATTTGGCGTAATTTAGCACAAACCCTACAGCACGAACTACGTGTCGATACTTACAACCACTTACAAGAACTAGAACTTGCCTACTTTGAAGACCGCAGCACGGGTATCCTGCTATCTATTCTCAATGATGACATCAACCAGCTTGAAGACTTCTTTAATTCCGGCGCGCAGGATCTCATCGGCTTTTTCACGCGAGTATTTGCGGTGGGGATGAGCTTTTTGCTGCTGGCTCCCGGTATTGCGTGGCTGGCGATGTTACCCATCCCGTTTATCCTGTGGGGAACGTTCACGTTTCAATCTCGGTTAGCTCCCCGCTATGATACAGTACGCGATCGCGCCGGAATCATTAGCGATCGCCTCGCTAACAATATCTCTGGAATTGCCACCATCAAAAGCTTTACGGCTGAAGCTTATGAGAGCGATCGCGTCTTGACTGAAAGTGAAGCTTATCGTCGCAGTAACAAACGGGCGATCGGCCTGAGTGTCGCCTTTCAACCCGTGCTGCGATTTTTGATTTTACTAGGGTTTGTGCTGACGCTGCATCTGGGTGGTCGGGAAGTGCTACAAGGTCGCCTGACTTTTGGTACTTATAGCTTCATGGTGTTTATTGTGCAAGATTTACTCTGGCCGTTTACAGAACTGAGTGAAATCATGGACGAATATCAACGAGCAATGGCATCGGTGCGGCGTGTCATGGGTTTATTGGATACTGCGATCGCAATTCCCCACGGTAATAATTCCTTGCCAATTGCAACTATAGCTGGTCAAGTCCAATTCGATCGCATTACCTTTGCCTACAGCGATCGCAACGATATACTCAAAAATTTATCCCTACAGATTCCCGCCGGAGCCACAATCGGTATTGTGGGAGCAACGGGTTCTGGGAAAAGTACGTTAGTCAAACTTTTGCTACGCTTTTATGAGGTACAAAGCGGACGTATTTTAATTGACGAAATTGATATCCGCGACCTCAATTTATGCGATTTACGGCGCTGTATCGGTTGGGTGAGTCAGGATGTGTTTCTGTTTCACGGTACAGTGGCGGAAAATATTTGTTACGGTAGTTTCCATGCCAATCAAGAACAGATTATCCATGCAGCCAAGTTAGCCGCAGCCGATGAATTTATCGAGCAACTACCCCAAGGATACGATACTATTGTCGGTGAACGAGGTCAAAAGCTGTCTGGTGGACAAAGACAAAGAATTGCGATCGCCCGTGCAATTCTCAAAGATCCACCGATTTTGATTTTGGATGAGGCGACATCTGCGGTGGATAACGAAACAGAAGCGGCGATTCAGAAGTCGCTGGCGATGATTACCCAAAATCGGACTACAATTGCGATCGCCCATCGTCTTTCCACAATTCGCCACAGTC
>JAUBOG010000344.1:0-7349 GCA_036700105.1 Microcoleus occultus BM001215583 | reverse complement strand
CCTTCTTAAGGGGGATTTAGGGGGATCTCCGGGGAATTAGCAATGTTAACTGAACTGTATTGAGCTCAAATCTAAAATCTAAAATCGAATGACTGATGATTGCTGGAATCAAATCGGAGTTGGGGGCGATCGCACTTGCACCCAATTAAAGACATTTATTCACTGCCGCAACTGTCCTGTCTATTCCGACGCGGGCCGCAGCTTGCTAGAACAGGAATTGCCGGCAGGATATCTCGAAGAGTGGACTAATTTACTGCGATCGAGTCAAGGAGTAACTAACGCCGTCACCGCTGCGGGTACTGTATCTGTAGGTATTTTTCGGCTCTGCGGCGAATGGTTGGCTTTACCTGCGACACTGTTTAAAGAAGTGACGCAGATATCTGTTACGCACACTTTGCCGCACCGCAGCAACAATATACTTATCGGTTTAGTAAATATTCGCGGCGAAATCCAGTTGTGCATTTCGCTAAAAGCACTTTTGGGATTGGAAGCAGCAGATGCCAACCGACAAAATATTAGTCCTGTTGTTTACGAACGGATGGTAGTTGTTGAAAGAGAAGGCAGCCGCTGGGTGTTTGGCGTGGATGAAATTTACGGTATTCACCGCATTCTCCCGGAACAAATCAAAAATGTCCCGGCTACTGTTTCTAAAGTGCCAGAAACTTATACTAAAGGGATTATAAACTGGCAGGGGCAAAGTGTTTGCTATCTGGATGATGATTTGCTGTTTTATACGTTGAATAAAAAAATTCTCTAAGAAGTTGGGAATGGGGCATAGGGCATGGGGCATGGGCATGGGGTAAAAATTGGTAAATAAAATGATTAATTGTAGTATAAAAAATATAATTTATCGTTTACATGACTTAGGCGTAACTTATATACGTAGGGTGCGCACTGCGCACCTTACAGCAATTACCGCGATATTTAGTTAAATCATTTACAGAATCTGTTGCCAAACTTACCTCTTATTTAGGACTAATAAAAATGAGCAACCAAGATATGAGCAATTTCTCCATGATGGATTTATTTCGCATGGAGGCGGACACCCAAGTAGCAATATTAAATGAGAACATTTTGGCACTGGAAAATAACCCGAATTCTCCTGCTGAATTGGAATCTTTGATGCGCGCGGCTCACTCGCTCAAAGGCGCTGCGCGGATTGTGGGGCTAGATGCTGCTGTGCGAATCGCTCACGTGATGGAGGATTGCTTTGTGGCGGCTCAGTCTGGCACGATCGCCCTGGATGCAGCAGATAAGATTGATGTGATGCTGCGGGCGATCGACCTGCTGGCCCGAATCAGCCTGATCCCCGAAACCGAGATCGAAAATTGGCTTCCGGTTAACCGATCGCAAATTGAAAGCTTAGAAACTGCCATCTTAGCAATTATCAACAACGAACAATTAGATTTTGGCAGCCAATCTGAAGCAGAACAAATAGAACATACGGCGATTTTTGAGAGCGAAACTCCGCCGGAATCAGCACCGCAAATCGATCTTAATTTTACCGCAGAAACAGCGGAATATCCGCGAGCGCATTTAGATGTTACTCCAGAGATTTTGCCAGACTTGCCGGAGATTGAAACTCCCGAAACTCGGCTGCTAAAAACCGATATATCGATGTTAAATTTATTTTTAGGAGAAGTAGAAGCGCAATCAATACTGTTAATTCAAACTTTACTGTCGTTCAAAAATAATCCCGATGAATACTTAGATTTGGACTTTCTTGTTAAATCCGCCCATTTAATCAAAGGTGCTGCTAGAATAGTTCAGTTTAATGAAGTTGTCAAACTTGCCCGGGCGATTGAAGATACATTTACCGCACTTCAGAAGCACAAAGCTAGCTTAAATATCAGTCAAATTGACAATCTGCTTGCCGGAGTAGAGTTTTTGGTAAATATGTTGGAAATTCCGGTTCTAGAAATCGAAAAGTGGCTGGCAGAGCGAGATGCAGAAATAGATAACCTTGTCGCAGCTATAACTCTGATTTCTGAAGGAGCAAAAAATCAGCAAGCAGCAATTGCAGCGGCTGTAAATTCGCAAAATTCTGCTAAAAAAACGAGTTCTGAAACAACGCTACCACCGGAATTAAAATCTAAAAATAATTCTGCCCGAGCAACCGAAAATAACGGTCAAATTTCCCCAACTGGCAACTCTACCGCAGTAACTGTAGAGGAACGATCGGCTAAAATGGCGAGCGGCAAATCTGCAACTTCCAATCTCAGAGAAAACGCTCAAAAGGCGAAAACCGGAGACCGCGTAGTGCGAGTCAATGCCGAAAACTTAAACCGGATCATGGGTTTGGCGGGCGAATCTTTAGTAGAAGCAAAATGGCTGCAACCGTTTGCTGATTCATTATTAAAACTGAGAAGCCACCAAGGACAACTGTATAATTTGCTGGAAAAGTTGCAGGAATCTTTAAGCGATTCTGTGCTGGATCAGCGATCGGAAGATTATCTGGGTACTGCTCGCAAAAAAGCTAACGATTGCCGCCACATTTTGTCCGATCGCCTAAACGAATTAGAACTTTTTGCCCGCCGTTCTGCCAACTTGTCTGACCGCTTGTACCGAGAAGTTATTGCTAGCAATATGCGACCGTTCGCCGACGGCGTTCCAGCTTTTCCGCGAATGCTGAGAGATTTGGCGAGACAGTTGGGGAAGCAAGTAAAATTTGAAGTTTTTGGCAAATCGACTCAGGTCGATCGAGATATTTTAGAGAAATTAGAAGCACCGCTGACGCATATTTTGCGCAACGCTCTAGACCACGGTATCGAACTGCCCGAAGCGCGTTTAGCTGCTCTTAAACCAGCCGAAGGTACGATCCGGCTGGAAGCAGCGCACCGGGGCGGGATGCTGTCAATTACTGTTTCGGATGACGGTAGGGGAATCGAACCGGAAAAACTGCGTCAAAAAATTGTGAATAAAGGGATGGTAAGTGCGGAAATGGCCGCGAAATTGACTGAACCGGAACTGATGGATTTTCTGTTTTTGCCGGGATTTTCTACTGCTAGTCAAGTTACGGAAATTTCCGGCCGCGGTGTGGGTTTGGATATCGTACAGAGCATGGTACAGGAGGTTGGCGGCATTTTGCGGGCGACATCTGTGCCGGGAAAAGGCATGAGTTTTCACTTGCAGTTGCCGCTAACTCTGTCGGTAATTCGCACGCTGTTGGTGGAAATTTCGGGGGAACCTTATGCTTTTCCGCTGACTCGGATCGATCGCATTGTGATGGTTGAAACTGCGCAGATTTCGATCGCGGAAAATCGGCAATATTTTAGTCTCGACAACCAAAACATTGGTTTGGTGACAGCTTATCAAGTGTTGGAGTTACCGCCGCCGCCTCAGAAGTTGGATTTGCTGCCGGTCATCGTTGTCAGCGATCGATCTAGCAGTTACGGTTTAGCTGTAGACAAGTTTCTGGGCGAACGCGATTTGGTTGTCAGGCCTTTAGATCCGCGTTTGGGTAAGGTTGCGGATATCAGCGCCGCTGCTTTTATGGAAGACGGTTCGCCGGTGCTGATTGTGGATGTGGAAGATTTGGTGAGATCGACTGATAAACTGCTGACTGAATCTCGGTTGCAAAAAGTCAGTCAAACTGCAAAAATTGCCGGATCGACAACTCGCAAGCGCGTTTTGGTAGTGGATGATTCGATTACAGTCCGAGAAGTCGAGCGAAAACTTTTAGAAAATCAAGGATATGAAGTAGAAATAGCTGTTAATGGCATGGACGGCTGGAATGCTCTGCGTACCGGGCATTTCGAGTTGGTAATAACTGATGTTGATATGCCGCGCATGACCGGAATTGAGCTGGTCAGTCAAATTAAAAATCATTCTGGTTTAAAGTCGATTCCGGTAATTATTGTTTCTTACAAAGACCGCGAGGAAGATAGAATTAGAGGTTTGGAAGTGGGAGCGGATTACTATTTAACTAAAAGCAGTTTTCACGACGACACGCTGTTAAATGCGGTCGTTGATTTAATCGGCGAGGCTTGAAAAAAATCTAATTTTAGTTTTTTAAACTAAAAATTAAAACGATCTCAATTCCGGCTGTGCCGGAATGATATAGAGGAGACGGCTTGGCCTTTGTCCCTACGCCAGATTAATTGTAGGGACACGGCAGTGCCGTGTCCTGATTTCTGGTAGTATTAATTCTGATGGAATCGGAATTGCTCTGAGACCAAAATATGGTATTGAATACAGCATATTCCAGGTTTGCGAAGTGTAGGGACAAAGGCCAAGCCGTGTCCCTACCGGGAACTAAGGATAGGCGGGTGTACTTCATAAACGCGGAATCTGCTGTATTTAGCTGTATCAGTTTTGTTTTAAATAAAGTTCCGCAGCCTAAGAAACTGTATCGGCCGAATCCGGCAACTACTCACAACCGAAAGTTAATAAAATATGGTTAATTTCAACATGAAAATAGCGATCGTCAACGATACGCTGATTGCGGCTGAAGCTTTGCGCCGAGTTTTGGTGACAGTACCGGAATATGAAATTGTTTGGATCGCTGGCGACGGGGCCGAGGCTGTCGAAAAGTGCGCCTGCAATACGCCTGATTTGATTTTGATGGATTTGATCATGCCGGTGATGGATGGCGTTGAAGCGACGCGCCTGATTATGAAGCAATCTCCCTGCGCGATTCTGCTGGTGACATCTTCGGTGACAGGTAATTCCGGCAGGGTTTTTGAAGCTATGGGATATGGAGCTTTGGATGCGATTAATACGCCGATTTTGGGGTCGATGGGCAATTCCCAAAGCGGCGGGTTGGAACTGTTAAAAACTATTTCTAAAGTCGCTAGATTGATTGGCAAAAGTAACTCGACTTCTATATTTCGCCGCGCGGCTCCCAAATGCCTGACTCCGCCGCTGCTGGCGATCGGCTCTTCGACTGGCGGGCCCCAAGCTTTGGCAACTGTGCTGTCGGCTTTACCTGCGAATTTATCTGCGGCTGTGGCGATCGTCCAACACGTAGATGCTGAGTTTGCTCCTGGTTTTGCAGAATGGCTGAGTCAGAAAACTAATTTGTCGGTAAGTGTCGCTGTCCCCGATCGACCTCTGGAAGTCGGCAAGGTGGTAATTGCCGCCACGAACGACCACTTAGTATTACAATCCAACTTAACACTTAAGTATACGAAGGAACCTTTAGACTATCCTTACCGCCCCTCAGTAGACAGTTTTTTTGAGAGTGTTGCCGAATACTGGCCGGGCAAAGGTGTGGCAGTGCTGTTAACGGGTATGGGTAAAGACGGCGCCAAAGGCCTCAAAACTTTGCGCTCGGCAGGATGGCATACGATCGCCCAAGACCGCGCCAGCTCAGTAGTTTACGGGATGCCGAAGGCGGCGGCCGAGTTGGACGCAGCCGTGCAGATTTTGTCGGTAGAGGCGATCGGCTCAGCCTGCATCAAATATCTAGTGTAGAAACATCGCAGACCTATGGGCCATATGGCTTAGGGTCTTGAGCACAATGGCCGATGACGGGCGAGACCCCCGCCGAGGATCATCTATCTATAGGGTGGTGTTTTGGGATTTTGCCGATCGTGTTTTGGATCTTGCAGCAGTCCGTAATTTCGCGGACTTCTGCGCTGCGGGTACTCCGCAATTGCTAGGAAACAACAGCCCGCTGACTGAAAAACTAGCGCCCGCAGCCGTTGCGATCGATGTCTTGCGTGCTAAGCTTTGTAAATCTTTTACAAAAATGAGCCGACAACTTTTTACCTTTACCTGGTATTATCACCACGTAAGCGTAATTAAATAACACTGGGTCGCTATCGACAATTAAACAAATTTCAAGTAAAAGTTTTTATCCTTTTGAGACAATGGCCGTTGCCCGATTTAGTTATGAACTTAACTCACTCTCAGGCTATTGAATTCGATCGCAGTTGTACCGCAAATCAACGAGAAAGCCAAGAATTCAACGGCAACCTGGTAACATTGAAGTTTAAGGATAGGGGAAACCATGCAAAAAACCCAGTTACAGCCAGAGATAGCGCAGTTGTCAGCAACATCAAGTTCGAGAGCAGCCGCCGCACCGTTGACTTAAAATCACCCTTAAATTCAGGAAGCGAAAAATCATCCAGCTTGACCGAATACACTGTCACAGTTTTACTGGTTGACGATCAGGAAATGATCGGCGAAGCGGTGCGCCGAATGCTTGCTAGTGAAAAAAATATTAAATTTTATTACTGTAACGATCCGGCTCAAGCAATTAATAAAGCATTAGAGGTGAAGCCAACAGTAATCCTCCAAGATTTAGTAATGCCCGAAATAGATGGATTGCAGTTGCTGCGCTTTTTTCGAGCGAATTCGCTGACGCGGGACATTCCGATGATCGTGCTTTCGAGTAAAGAAGAAGCCTCGCTCAAAGCGCAAGCATTTTCCTTGGGTGCTAACGATTATTTGGTAAAATTGCCCGATCGAGTAGAGCTCGTAGCTAGAATCCGCTACCACTCCAAAGCTTATATGCACCTGCTGGAAAGGAATCTAGCTTATAAAACCATGCAGGATTATTTAGTAAAACTGGAGATAGAACAAAAAAAATCCCAGGAGTTGCTGCTAAATATATTGCCAGAGGCGATCGCCGAAAGATTAAAAAAAGAACAAGGCATAATCGCCGACGAATTCGCAGCAGTCAGCGTCATGTTCGCAGACATTGTTGGCTTTACCCAGTTGTCAGCATCGATATCGCCAAAACAATTAGTACATTTGCTCAACGATATATTTTCCAAGTTCGACGAACTCGCCGAAAAGCACGGTTTAGAAAAAATCAAGACAATTGGCGACTCTTATATGGTAGTAGCCGGACTGCCAAATCCGAGAGCGGATCACGGAGATGCGATCGCCGAAATGGCCCTAGATATGCAAGCAGCCATAGCCAAATACAGAGAAGAACTCGGGCTGAGTCTCAGCATCCGCATCGGCATTCATTCCGGGCCAGTCGTAGCCGGAATCATCGGCACGAAAAAGTTTATTTACGATTTGTGGGGAGATACGGTAAATACCGCTTCCCGCATGGAATCTCACGGTATCCCAGACGGAATTCAGATTACAGAAGCCACTTATTTGCTGATAGAAGACAAGTATGAGTTTGAAAAGCGCGGCTTAATTAGCGTCAAAGGTAAAGGACAAATGGCAGCTTATTTGTTGAAAGGAAGATGTGAAATTGATTTTTAGCACGGGCGGGGGCGGGTTTATGAGATTGTCTATTATGGGCGATTATTGTTGGTGAACCCGCCCCTACAAAATTTAAAATCATACAAGCCCGAATCTCTCCACAAATGATATCAGATCAATTCCGGCTGCGCTGGAATGGTATAGAGGACACGGCAGTGCCGTTTCCCTACCTCGATTAATTG
>JAUBOG010000343.1:0-7353 GCA_036700105.1 Microcoleus occultus BM001215583 | reverse complement strand
CGTTACCCTGTATGTTTTTGCTGGGTTTTGCTAGAAAAAAACCTACACCTGTCAGCTTAGGTCGGGGGGGACAGGAAGCACTCAAAGTCCCCCTTCTTAAGGGGGATTTAGGGGGATCTAGACTCGGCTATAAACGAGACATACAAAGGTTTTTAGGTGATTGTTGACACGATGAAAGACAACAGGTGCTGCGTAATTCGTGGCTAAGCAACGGGAAGATTTACCGAAAAAACCAATTTTGTGAAATAACTAGCAACTCTGTCTAAATTCAATTGAGATTTGATTGAAGCGCGGTGAAGTTGTTGGAAATAAAATTAAATTACATCAAAATCAATCCTATGACAGTACAAGGTACAAACACCGTTGAAAACAACTTGCAAAAAGTAGTTGAAGAACTGGAAGCAGCTAGAAAAATGCAGGATGATTGGATAAATCACGGCGTGGATTTTGTTGATTTGTATGTGGAAGATGCGGGCGGTGATTGGTTGGAAAAGTGGGGAAAATGCGAAGAAGAATTAGAGCAGATAATTAAAAAGGTAGATGTTGAAGCAGTGAAAGCGGCGATCGGCATTTGTGACTTTGGGCAAACCGAACTGCTGGAAACGGCTTTGAGCAGCCGCGGCGATCGCCCCCAGGATTCTGGCGCTGGGGAAGAGGTGAAGTACAAACGGCTTTCACTCTTAGGCGGAGCGATTTTCGGTGCTGTTGTTACCGATTACCTGTACCGCGAATATCCCGAGCTCGACTGCGATGCGATTTCAACCTTAAAAGCTCGTTTAGCAGACAATCAAAAGCTCTCGGAATTTGCGAAAAATCTGAAATTGAACGAACTTATTCGGCGAGTCGGAAGCCAGAAAGCAACAGACAAAAACGAGGAAAATAAAAATTTAGCCCAGACTTTTGAGGCTTTGTCGGGCGCGATTTACTTGGAGTTCGAGCGCGATTTTTTCCGCGCGGGTAAGTGGCTGATCCAGCAGTCGATCGAAAGGGCGATCCTCTTCGAGGGCTACGCTAACGGCGAACACCTCGATCTAACTCAGCAGTCGAAAAGTACGCTCTTAAACGAGCTAAAACGGCGGGAAATCTTGGGTGCGGATATTTTAGAGGCGATCGCGATCGACTATCTGTACAACCGCTTTCCTGAAAGCAACAGCAGCCAGCTAACTCGCTGGAAAAATATGTTAGCGGTTAAAGAGATTTTTCCTAAAGACTTTAAGGCAAAATTAGGCAGTCATTACCTAGAATTGGAGGGGAATTTCTCGCGCACCCGCGACTGGTTGGTGGATAACTTTATCAAAACAGCAGTGGACGAACTGGAAGAGGAATCAGGCGATCGGCTAAACTAAAATCAACTCATAAAAAAAATTAGGGAAAACAGCAATGGTTACACAACTGCAATCTCCCGAAAAATCAAATGTCATCTACCCCGACGATAACGGCGAACCGATGTCAAACAATACAGATCAGTTTCGATTAATTGTTTGGCTTAAAGAAAACTTAGAATTGCTGTTTGCAAATGACCCGAATGTTTTCGTAGCGGGTGACTTGCTTTGGTATCCGGTGGAAGGAAATAATAAACTTTGCCAAGCACCAGATGTGATGGCAGTTTTTGGCAGACCAAAAGGATATCGAGGTTCTTACCAACAGTGGAACGAAGATAATATTGCACCGCAAGTCGCTTTTGAAATTTGGTCGCCGGGAAATCGTCTGACTCCGATGATTCAAAAATTTCAATTTTACGAACGCTACGGTGTGGAAGAATATTATTTGTACAACCCGCAAACATTAGAACTGACAGGATGGTTGCTGGTTGAGTCGCAATTTGAAGCGATCGAACAAATGGACGGTTGGGTAAGTCCGAGACTGGGAGTGCGGTTTCAATTATCAGAAACAGGACTCGAAATGTTCGGGGCTAACCAAGAACCGTTTGTGAATTTTGTGGAACTCGATCGGCTGCGACAGCAAGCCGAGGCGCGGGCCGAACAAGCAGAAATGCTGCTGGAACAAGAACGATCGCGATCGCAAGCCTTAGAATCAAGACTCCGAGAAATGGGAATCGATCCCAATGAATTGTGAACACAACTGCAAAATTGAATTATCGTGGAACAGGCCCTCGTCGCCTGTTGCTGATTTTCCAAGGGCGGGCAGGATGCCCATCCCACAATAAAATAGAATTACGGGTTTATCAGTGGGGTAGCTTTCTTTAATCTAAAATCCCAAATCAAAAATCTAAAATCGATTAATCCCCTATCCCCTAACCGAATTCTATGCAGTTGCAGCGCCAATTTAGCGGACAACTGATTGCGATCGACAGCAACAGCGCGATCGCCAGCGGCGGTGAAGGTCGCATTTACCCGATCGCCCAAGACTCGTCCCTAGTAGCAAAAATCTATCACAGACCGACAGACGAAGACGGCGACAAACTCACAGTCATGTTCAGTATGCCGCCGGATGCGCCGATCGCCGAACCGGGACACGCCTCAATTGCTTGGCCGATCGATTTGCTGCATACTGTCGGCGGGCGAGAAAAAATCGTCGGTTTTGTGATGCCGCGCGTCAAACAAGCGCTGCCGGTACACACTTTTTACACGCCCAAAACCAGGCGCGAACAAAAACCGCTGTTTAACTATCTGTACCTCCACCGCACCGCCCGAAATCTCGCCTCGGCCGTAAACGCCCTCCACGTCAGGGGTTACGTCATCGGCGACGTGAACGAGTCGAACATTCTCGTCACGGATACGGCTTTGGTAACGCTGGTAGACACCGATTCGTTTCAAGTGCGCGATCCTTATACGGGTTACGTTTATCGGTGTCCCGTGGGAAAACCGGAGTTTACGCCGCCGGAATTGCAGGGCCAGACTTTCCGCGATATCGATCGAGCTCCCGAGCACGATTTGTTCGGTTTGGCGGTACTGATTTTCCAATTGCTGATGGAAGGTACGCACCCGTTTTCGGGAGTTTATCTCGGTAGCGGCGAACCGCCGTCATTGGAGGCGAGAATTCGATCGGGCCATTTCCCCACCGGTACGAAGCGGATTCCCTACCGCCCGATGCCCGCAGCGCCAAACTTAGAAATGCTGCATCCCCGGCTGCGGCAGATGTTTGTCCGCTGTTTTGAGGAAGGGCACGGCAATCCGGCGGCGCGCCCGGATGCGAAAACTTGGGTGAATGCGATTCGGGAAGCAGAAGATGCTTTGGTAACTTGCAGCAAAAACACTCAGCACAAATACGGAAGTCATCTGAGTCGGTGCCCTTGGTGCGATCGGGCAAAACTGCTCAAAGGCCGCGATCCGTTTCCTTCGCGGGGCGCAGTCAGCAGCGGATTGCACTTGCAGCCCGCCAAAACCAAGCGTAAAAAGCCCTTACCCCAGCCTCCTGTAAGGGAACCCGCAGCGCGCCGGCAGCAGCCCGCCACGGGGCTGCCGCGCCCCCTCGGCCAGTACGCAGTGCCTTTGCTGCCGATGCCGATGTCTTCTCGGAGTCGGACTCCTGCGCCGAGGGCTCCCGTTGGCAAATTTGAGCGCCTTGTTCAGGATGCTGCGTGGGGAGGTGTTTGGGGGAGTTTGTGTTTGGCGGCCGCAGCGGGGGTGGTTTCGGCGATCGCTGAGGGCGGGGGCGCTGTTTTGGGGGCGATTTTTGTCGGTTCGATTTGGGGCAGTTTTTTTGGGATGATGTGGGGCGTTTTTACTTTGTCGCCGAACCAGATTTGGCGGAAGTGGGGGGGAGTTTTTGTGGGGGCTGCTTGGGGGGCTTTTTTGCTGGCGGCGATCGCGGGTGCGGTGTCTGGGGCGATTAATGGCAATCGGGCGATCGGGGAAGCGATTTTGTCCGGGGCGGGAGTTGGTATTGTCTGGGGCTGTATTTGGGCGAGTTTTCGGCCCCCTCTGGCGATGCCTGTCGGCAGGGTGTGGGGCCGGCGGGGCGGGTATTTGGGGGCGGTTTGGGGAGCGTTTTTGGGGACTGTGGCGGGTGTTTGTTTGGGGGCGGGGCTGGTGGTTTGGCAGCAATATAACGGCCAGATGCGTCCGGTGAACGAGTTTGCAGGTTTGCTGCTGGGTGTGGCGATCGTGGCGGCGGGCGTGGGTGCGCTTGGGGGTTTGGTTTCTGGGGGTTTCTTGGGTTTTTGCGGGTTTTCCCCGAAGCTGCCGGCGTCGTTTCAGCCTTCGGGGATGAAGGGTGGGGCTTTGGGGGCGATTTGGGGCAGTTTTTTGGGGACTTTTGCGGGTGCTGTGTTGGGGGCGGGGGTGTCTGCGATGTTTCCGGCTGTCAGCGCTGGGGTGCCGGTGGAGTTGGGGCCTGTGGCGGGAGCGATCGTGGGTTCGGGTTTGGGGGCGATTTGGGGCGCGGTTTCGGGTACTGTTTGGGGGGCGTTGGGAAAATGGTGATCGGGTTCGATCGCACCATCAAAAGTTTGCGGTTGGCAAGTCGAAGGCCCAAATGGTACTTTTGTGTGAGATTTGCGAAACTAAACCTTGCAAGCGGTAAGACAGCAAGGCTTCTCCAACGGGCGGCCGCAATTGACCAAAATCCCGATCGCAAATTAAAACATTTGCAAATTTAAAAATACTTTTCCTACTTGGGCCGCCATCAACCAAAATCCCGATCGCCCATTCAAACAATCCTATTTTCGCTAAGTCAATAGTATATCTCCCTAGCGTTTCTCTGTCGCGATCGCGGCGGAACACTTAGCGGCACGGGATATTTAAAAGGCAACATATAATATTGAGAAAACACTGCATTTATGCTAGCATCACGGGAGCCTCCCAATGAGAGCTTTCACAGGAGTGCAAGCCGGAGAGCTAGAAGCGAGATATATCCGCTTTGCTGTGCGGGACTGTCGCACTCCTAGAAAACCATTTTAACAAAATCGGGACGAGCCCTTTTCTTCCCCTGTTCTGTGAAGTTAATCTAAAATCTAAAATCTCAAATCTAAAATCTCAAATTGACTGACCCGAACTTGTGAACTATGATCGACATTCCTCAACTGATTGCTAAAGAACTTTCCATCAATCTTTCCCAAGTCAATAATGCTCTGGAACTTTTCGCCGAGGGAGCAACTATTCCGTTTATTGCCCGCTACCGCAAAGAACGCACGGATTTGCTGAATGAAATTCAGTTGCGGGATATCTCCGATCGCTTCACCTATTTAACGGAAATCGAAGACCGCAAAAAGTCGATTTTAGAAACGATTAGCTCCCAGGGAAAATTGACTGAAGAACTGCAAGCTAAAATCGAATCCTGCTTGCAAAAAAACGAACTAGAAGACCTTTATCTGCCTTACAAGCCGAAGCGCAGGACGCGGGCGACAATTGCTAGAGAAAAAGGTTTGGAACCGCTAGCAGAATTTATTAAATCTCTGAATGTTCCGACAGTTAAACCGGCCGATATTGAAGCGGAAGCAAGCCAATATATTTCGGAAGAAAAGGGCGTTAAAACAGCAGAAGAAGCTCTCAAAGGTGCTGGAGATATTTTGGCGGAAGCGGTTTCGGAAAAGGCAGAATTGCGGGCTTATCTGCGAGAATTTTTGATGAAAACTGGTGTTTTTGTCTCGAAAATTAAAGAGGATTTTCCCGAAGGAAGCACTAAATTTGAAATGTACCGCAATTACCAAGTTGCAGCGAGAAGCGTTCAGTCGCACAATATGCTAGCGCTGTTTCGCGGGGAAACGGAAGGGGTTTTAGATTTAGACTTAGCCTTTGACGAATCGGCGGTGATGGCTTATTTGGACGATCGCGAAATTAGAACTAGGATACCTGAAGTTAAAGAGTTTTACCGATCGACCTTGAAGGATGCCTTCAACCGACTGATGAAGACTTCCTTAATTACCGAAGTGCGATCGCACAACAAAGCCGCCGCCGATATCGACTCTATAGCCACTTTTGAAACCAACCTCCGCGAGTTGCTGCTGTCGGCGCCGGCGGGAATGAAACCCACACTGGCGATCGATCCGGGATTTCGCACCGGCTGCAAAGTTTCCGCCCTCGACGAAACCGGGCAATTTTTGGAATATCAAGCAATTTTCCCCCACCAAGCCGCAGCCCAAAGACAGCAAGCCGGTAAAATTGTCAAGCATTTGATTGAAAAATATAAAATTGAATTAATCGCGATCGGCAACGGTACAGCTTCCCGCGAAACAGACGAATTTGTGGCGGAAGTTTTGGCCGAAATGGACAGAAAACCGATTAAAGTTATGGTGAATGAATCCGGTGCATCGATTTATTCAGCGAGTGACGTGGCGATCGCCGAATTTCCCGACCTCGACATCACCGTCAGGGGTGCAGTCAGCATCGGAAGGCGCTTGCAAGACCCTTTAGCCGAACTCGTCAAAATCGACCCGAAATCGATCGGAGTCGGCCAATACCAGCACGACGTAGACCAAAAACTGCTCAAAAAGAAACTCGACGAAACAGTCGAAAGCTGCGTCAACTACGTCGGAGTTGACCTAAACACAGCTTCCAAAGAACTGCTGACATTTGTGTCGGGAATGACAGCAACAGTTGCCAAAAATATCGTTAATTACCGCAACGAAAACGGCGCGTTTAAAAATCGCCGCCAACTCCTGAAAGTTCCCAAACTCGGCCCAAAAGCTTTTGAACAAGCAGCCGGATTTCTCCGCATTCGCAGCGGCGAAAATCCCCTGGACAATACAGCAGTTCATCCCGAAAGTTATCCTGTAGTCCAGGCGATCGCCAAAGATTTAGACTTGCCGCTGACAGCAATAACACAAATATCGGAAAAAATCAAGACTGTAAATATTAAAAAATATGTCACCGAGAAAGTCGGTGAGCCAACACTCCGAGACATTATTTCCGAACTAGAAAAACCGGGAAGAGACCCGCGCGCCGAGTTTAAATATGCCACTTTCCAAGCCGGAATCACAGAAATCTCCGATTTGCAAGTAGGGATGGAATTGGAAGGCATAATCACGAATGTAGCTAAGTTTGGAGCCTTTGTTGATGTGGGAGTGCACCAAGACGGTTTGGTTCACGTTTCTCAATTAGCCGATCGATTCGTGGAAGATCCCACACAAATTGTGAAAGTCGGACAAGTGGTGAAAGTGCGGGTTTTGGAGGTGAATGAGAAGTTAAAGCGGGTGAGTTTGACGATGAAGCTGCAAGAAAAACCGCAACCGCCAACTGGAAATCTTCGGCTTCCAACTCCGCGCCGCCGTTGAAACTTGGGCTAAAAAAGTGCGAAAAGGGCGATCGCTGGGAGCCCTCGCCCGTGGTACGGCTATAATAGAACTCTTGCAAAAATACAAAACACCCCCCCAACCCTCCCCTTATTAAGGGGAGGGAGCAAGATTATTCTTGTTTCCCCCCTTAATAAGGGGGGACTCGCGGGGGGTGAATT
>JAUBOG010000342.1:0-7363 GCA_036700105.1 Microcoleus occultus BM001215583 | reverse complement strand
GGGGACAAGATTCCGATCAAAGTCCCCCTTCTTAAGGGGGATTTAGGGGGATCGATATCTGTGGAACTTCACATTAAATTGGTGTTGGCCCTGTCGCTGGGATTACCGGGCAATGGCATAGATTCATTATCTTTGAGCCTTGGCAAAGTGAAGTGGAAGGTGCTGCCCTCTCCTAAGACGCTCTCAGCCCAGATTCGACCTCCGTGCTGTTGTACGATGCTGCGGCAGATAGCCAATCCCAAGCCAGTACCTCCGTGCTGGCGCGAGTCAGAAGCATCAACCTGTTGAAAGCGTCCAAAGATAGATTCGAGTTTATCGGCTGGGATGCCTCGCCCCCGATCCTTAATCTGAAATTGTACCCGATCGCACTGACACTCAGCAGTCAGCCAAACTGTCGCCCCTTCAGGTGAGAATTTGATGGCGTTGCTGAGTAAGTTGGTGAGAGTCTGAATGATGCGATCGGGGTCAGCCCAGAGTCGATCGGATGTCGGAGTGACTGACAGGATGACTCCTGCCTTTTGGGCCATTGCTTGCATTGAATCTGCCACTTGAACCATTAAGTCTGCCAGATCGCAGATTTCCTTGTCGATAGTGACTTTTCCTGCTTCAATACGTTCGATATCGAGGATGTTATTGACGAGACGCATCAAACGATTGGTACTCTCCATCGCCACCTCTAGCATCGATTGAACTTTTTGGGGGCGATCGTTGAGCAGACCGCTGGCGAGTAATTCTAGAGAGGTATTCATCGAGGTTAGAGGCGTACGCAATTCGTGACTTACCACTGAGATAAACTCGTTTTTCATCTGTTCTATTGCCCGACGCTCAGTGATGTTTTTAAAGGTGACAACTGCACCGACAATTTTGTTTTGTTCTTGGATTGGTGTACTCACGTACTCGACGGGGAAACTCGAACCATCTTTGCGCCAAAACACCTGATTCGTTACTTGATGAACTGCTCCATCTTTAATTGCTGCATAGATAGGGCTTTCTTCGAGAGGATAGAATGTTCCATCGGGTTTCGAGTGTTGGACGATCGAGTGCATGGGTTGATCGATCAGCTCTTGAGGCTCGTATCCGAGCATTCTGGCGGCTGACTGATTGATAAATGTGGCTTTTCCCTCCAAATCCAATCCGTAAATCCCTTCACCGGCAGCGTTCAAAATTAACTCGTTTTGACGGCCCAGCCGAGCCAGCGCCGCCTGTACGCGCTTGCGTTCAGTAATGTCCCGCACGATCGATGAAACACCGATCACCCTACCCTCTGCATCTTTAATTGGAGAAACCGATAGAGAAACAGCCATTTTCTCGCCGTCTTTCCGCATCCGCACCGTTTCATAGAATTCAAAACGTTTTCCCTGACGGATTTTTTCGAGAATTTGCGGCATTTCGTCAGCCTGGTTTGGAGGCATCAAGATGGAAATATAACGGCCTTTGACTTCCTCGGGCAAGTAGCCGTAAATTCTCTGGGCTCCAGAGTTCCAGCTAGTAATAACTCCATCCAGCGTTTTGCCGATAATCGCGTCCTCTGAAGACTCTACTATGGCCGCAAGTTGAAAGCGCGCTTCCTCTGCTCGCTTGCGCTCGGTGATATCGCGCAAAATGACAGTAAAGATGGTTTCTCCTCTCCATTCCAGCTTAGAAATTGAAGCTTCAGCCGGAAACTCTGTCCCATCTTTACGACGGCCGAAAACCTCGCTGCGATCGCCCATCTTCCGCGCTGTATCGTTGGAGCACCTAAATCCAACAACGTGCTGGTGGTGAATTTGGGCGAATCGCAAAGGCAAAAGTATGTCAAGGGGTTTTCCCAGAATTTCGGGAGTCGTATATCCGAAGATTTTTTCTGCACCCTGATTGAAGAGGATAATTTGTTGGTTTTTGTCGATCGAAATAATCGCATCCTTAGCAATATCCAGAATTCCAGCTAAGCGCGCTTGCGATGCCGAAAGTGCTTCCTCAGCCTGCTTGCGCTGCGTAATATCCTGGATTTGAGCAATAAATAAGGGTTCACCTCGGGCATCGCGGATTAGGGATATGCTCAAGAGAATCCATACGATGTAGCCGAGTTTGTGGAAGTATCGCTTCTCCATTTGATAGGTGCGGATCTTGCCGGCCAGCAATTGGCGTGCATGGCCCAAATCGGTATCGAGATCGTCTGGATGGGTGATAGCTTGAAAAGTCGTAGCCAGCAGTTCTTGCTCCGAGTAGCCCAGGAGCGCGCACAAAGAACGGTTGACTTGCAGCCAGCGACCATCTGGTGCTACTAGCGCCATCCCAATTGCAGCATCGTCAAAGGCACTGCGGAAGCGCTCTTCACTTTCTCGCAAAGCCTCCTGCACTCGTTGGCGATCGCTCAGTTCAATTTGAAGTTTGCCGTTAGCTTTTTTTAATTCAATGGTTCGCTCTACCACAATGGCGAGGATCAGCAGGCCGATCAGGCTGGTTTCAGCTATGTTATGCCACAGCAGTTGGTTCGCTTTAGCAAAGGCGGCTGTTTTAGAAATACCGATGCTGAGATATATTTTGTGGTTCGGCACGCTATTCAACGGAGTAAAGGCGTATAGGCGGCGAATACCGTCGAGACCCTCGATCTCTGCACTGCCTTTACCTTGAGTCAGAATAGTTTTAATTAGAGATGTATTTGGTAGGGACTTTCCCACCCACTTTTCTGGATGGGGATGGCGGGCTAGGATTGTACCGTTTTGGTCAATTATCGTAATCGTTTCATCTTTGGGCAGTTGAATTTGAGCGGCTAGTTGATTGATTCGATCTAAAGCCAGTTCCCCGAACAGTACCGCCTGCACATTTCCCTGAGCATCGCGGACAGGATAGCTTAAAACTAAAACATCTTTGCTAGTTATCCGACCGTTTTGGTATCCTCCAACTGTAAAGCCGTTGGTTTGAATTGTTTTTTCAAACCAAGATTGTTGGGAAACATTCAGGGTATCGGGTAAAGGGCGATCGCTGCAAACGATGTCACCATCTAATTCAGCAACTCCAAAATTTGCGTAGGGTAGGTCTTGTTTCGCTAAGTCTGTCAAAAGCGCAGAGCAGTTAGCTGAATTACCGGGCTGCAATTCAGGAAGCTGCGACACGAGGATCAGGAATTGGCGTACTTTTTCTATTAACTGGTCTTGATTGCTGGCTGCAAGTTGGGTGAGGCGCTGTGTGTTTTGCTCCACTTCTACATGAGCCCGCCGTTGCTGCTTGGAGGCGGAATAGATGACTAATCCCAATACTGGTATGACGGTAAAAAATACCAGCAGCAGTAAACGAAAGCGTCCGTTGGACAAAGAAAAGCATCCCATCTGTTCCTCTTGATTTTGTCTTCAATCTTCAAGCTTTAATGCTGCACAGTGTTTCGGCGAGAATGGGGCTGTTTTATCTCCGTAGCTCCTGTGCTCCACCTGTATCAAATTAACAGGCAAAAGAATTAAGCTGACACCCTGCGCCATGAATGCAGGGGGATTTCAGGAATTGTTTTGTAAGCTGCAACAGTGCTATCGGCAAAAAAAACTCTGGGCTTCTACGTATATACTCGCAACTTTCGGTCAGATATTTATGAAACCTTGATGAGAATCTTCTCATATAAGTCTACGTACTGAAATTATGTGGTTATCCTAGAGTTTGAGGCGTTGTTTGTCATCACTCGCAGGAATTATTCACGATGAGAATTCTATTAGTAGAGGACGATCGGCGTATTGCTGAACCTTTGGCAGAGGCTCTCACCAATCAGCATTATGTTGTTGATATTGCTGAGGATGGTCAACTGGGCTGGCAGTTTGTGGAAGCTTTTGAATATAACTTGCTCCTGCTTGATGTGATGCTACCTAAGCTCGATGGCGTTAGCCTGTGCAGGCAGGTGCGATCGCAAGGCTATCAGATGCCTATCCTGATGTTAACGGCTCGCGATACCACTCCCGACCAAGTTTCGGGGCTGGATGCTGGAGCTGACGATTATGTCGTCAAGCCCTACAAATTGCAAGAGTTATCGGCTCGCATCCGCGCTTTGCTGCGCCGGGGCAATGCGTCTTTACCTGCGGTGCTGGAGTGGGGCAGCTTGCGTCTTGACCCGAATAGTTGTGAAGTCAGCTATGGAGATTCCCCCTTTCCCGCCACTCCCAAAGAGTATCGCCTGCTGGAACTGTTCCTGCGCAGTAGCTCCAGCGTATTGAGCCGAAGCGCGATTATCGAGAACCTGTGGTCGTTTGAAGAGCCGCCAGATGAGGATTCTGTTAAGGCTCACATCAAGCGTTTGAGACAGAAGCTGAAGGTAGCCGGAGCGCCGGATGATTTTATTGAGACAGTTTATGGCATGGGATACCGTCTCAATCGCAATCTTTAATCCAGCTACAGGGATATCAAATGGCTTTGCCTCCATTCAAGGATTTGTTAAGTGCCAATCAGAGTAAAGCTTCACTAGGAACGAGAAATTTCTTAAGTTTTACTAGCCACAACAGTAAAATACAGAGCAAGCGTTTGCTGCTTGCCTACTTAATGGCAATGGCTGCAATATTCGGGACATCTGCAACAGGAGTATATCTTTTCTTGACCCGCAGCTTAAATGAGGAGGTGAACCATGAGCTGCTGGTTTTGGCAAAAACTGCTGCCCCGTTTTTAAAGACAGCTAAAACCCAAGAGTTCCAAAGCTTGGTCAAAGCTGTCGGGCCTAGTTTAGAAACAGTTAAAACCCAAGGGGAAAAGAGCTTGAATCGAGACCTCTGGAATCATTTTTTTCAACACGAATACAGCTTAGAATGGTTTGATGCTAATGGTAAACTGTTAGCTAAAGAAGGAACTAATTTCCCTAATTTATCCCTAGCCAAAAAATTTTCTCCTCCTGCGCGTTTGAACGAGGGGTCGTGGGTAATACAACAGCAAGGTGAGTTCCGCACTCTGACTATGCCTGTGTATAGCAGTAACCGGAAGCAAAAAATGCTGCGACTCGAAGGTTATGTGCGAGCCAGTCAATCTATTGAAAAAATTAAAGAAGTGTTGAGTCAATTCCGAGTGGGGTTGCAGTTGGGAGGATTTACAGCTTTGATGCTCAGTGGCATTAGCGGTTTATGCCTGAGCAAACTTGCGGCCCGGCCGATCAAGCAAAGTTTTCGGCGGCTGATACAGTTTACTGCTGATGCTTCTCACGAGCTGCGCAATCCCTTAACGGCGATCGGTACTACTGTTGAGGTTATGCAAAGCTATTCAGAACAACTTAATCCTTCGGATGCCAAAAAGCTAGAAATCATCAGCAGCGCTACGGATCAATTAACTCATTTAGTAGAGGATCTGCTTTTCCTCGCCCGAACCGATGCGATCGCTGTTGACAGCAAGCTGGAACAGACACCTATTCCTTTAGATGAAGTGTTGGAGGATGTGGTGGAACGTTTCGAGCTGCAATCGCAAAGTAAGAGAATTAATTTCCAATCTAATTTACCAACTGGCATATTAGTTAGGGGCGACCCTAAGCTGCTGCTCCGTTTGTTTTCTAACCTGATAGAAAATGCTCTTAAATACACGGACGAGGGGGGGAAAGTTACTCTGTTATTAGATAGGCGGAGGCGTTTTGCTGTTGTCTGTGTGGAGGACACGGGTCTAGGTATTCCTGCTGAATATCTGCCGTTCATTTTCCAGCGTTTCTGGCGAGCTGACAAAGTGCGGTGTCAACAGAAACAGAGTGTGGGATTGGGATTGGCGATCGTCGAAGCGATCGTCGAACGGCATCGGGGGAAAATTAAAGTTACCAGTCAGGTGGGAATTGGTAGTTGCTTTCGGGTGTATCTCCCGTTAGCCTCTTGAGCTCCTATGTCGATGATGTCGGTAAAGTTTTAAATTTAGGGTAAGGAAGCATCAATATGTCTAGCCAAATATTTACCATGCGCTGGCGTTTACTGCTTGCCTATCTGATTGCAATGGCAGCTATCTTAGGGACGTTTGCAACAGCTATCCATATTTTGTATACCCGCAGTCTGAACCAACAGTGGAACGAAGAGCTACTGGCTTTGGCTAAGGCTACTGGACTGAGCTTAGGGAATGTGAAAACCAAAGATTCTAAAAGCTTGGAGAAAAACTGGCATAAAAACTATCCTTTGCACCATTTAATCGAACCAGAGCAAGGTCTAGAATGGTTCAACGCTGAAGGTAAACTTCTGGCTAAAGCAGGAAAGGTTTTCCCGAATTATCCCGTAACTAAAGATTTTTCTGAGGTAAACTGGCAACGAGACTTGCAAGTTAAACCGCCACAGATCGATCGCCCCAGCCCGAGGATTGAGGTGTATCCGCCGCATTTAAAAACGGTTTACGAGCCCGCAAGTCGCTCGATCGTACAGCAGCAGGGTAGCATCCGCAATGTAACTGTTCCGGTGTACGCCTCGGAACCGCATCGAAAAACCCTGCGCCTAGAAGGCTACATTAGAGCGAGCGAATCGACGATGCAAGTGGAAGCAGCATTAAATCAATTCCGAATGGGATTGGGGATGGGAGGAATCACGGCCTTGATTCTCAGTAGCATTAGTGCTCTGTGTCTGGCGAAACTGGTTGTCAAACCGAGCGAGCAAAGTTCTCAGCGACTCAAACATTTCAGCGCCGATGCTTCTCACCAGCTACGCAATCCTTTAACGGCACTCAATACCACCGTTGAGTTGATGCAAAGCAATCCTGAACAGCTCAATCCCTCGGATGCGAAAAAGCTAGCGATCGTTGTCAGTGCTAGCGAGCAGATCGGACGTTTGGTAGAAGATATCCTGTTCCTGGTTCGCAGCGATCCCACAACTGGTTTCTCGCATATTGAAGAGCCACCTATCCCTTTAGATGAAGTGCTAGAGGATTTGGTGGAACGGTTCGAGCCTCAAGCTCAAAGTAAGGGAATTAATTTCGAGTCTCGTTTGCCATCTGGCATATCTGTTAAGGGGAACACGAACCTACTGATCCGTTTGTTTTCCAACCTGCTGGAGAATGCTCTCAAATACGCAAAAGAGGGGGGAAGGGTGATTCTTTCGTTGAATAAGCGCAGGCGGTTTGCGATCGTCCGTTTAGATGAGACTGGTCAGGGGATGCCTTCTGAATCTTCGCCGTTTGTGTTCGATGGTTTCTGGGGAGTTGGCAAAGGACAAACTCAACAGAGAGAGGGCCGGGGAGTCGAATTGGCGATCGCCGAAGCAATTGTGGAACGGCATCAGGGCAAAATCAAAGTGGGCAGCAAGAAAGGAATGGGTAGCTGCTTTCAGGTGCATCTACCGCTCTTTTTCTAGACATCTGGCAAAAAGATATTCAAGAACAGGCATATAAGCTGTGATATCAAATCCGGTAGCATCGGAATAAAATATTTCAATTATGTAGTGCGAGCGCCTCGCTCGCGAACCAATCG